>QNCQ01000096.1 GCA_003645825.1 Fidelibacterota bacterium | reverse complement strand
TTTCGTGAAAAGTGCCCATACGTCCTGAAACCAGATCCGCAGCTTTTATACTTAAACTCTCCCGTGCCAAAAAGATCTCTCACCTGAAGGATTGCAAAAAGCTTTCCCGGTATAACACTGTATTTTACACCCAAATCAGTTACAAAAAATCCGTTCCTTTCTCCTTGAGCAGAAACAGATTTACTATTATACATAATCATTAACTGCGCCTGAAGTTTCCGGGAAATTTTAAATTCATTTATAAACCTAGAATTCCAATTAAAACTCTTCCTTGAAAATTCCTTTCCATTAAGTTGCCCTTCAATCTTATAATTATAGGTATTCAACATCAAATCAAAACTCCACCACCTAAGGGGATTAAAATTCACCATGAATTCAAGCCCCATTGAATAGTCTTTGCCAACATTATCAACGGTGTGTAAAATAACATTTTCTGAGTAGACAGATTGCACTCGTTCAATCTTATTATATGTCTTTCGATAAAACCCTTCAATAGAGATAAGATTCTTACCCCAAAAGGTTTGAACTCCAGCTTCGTAACTATCTGTATACTCAGGCTTTAGTTGAGGATTTCCACACCGTACATTATAAGCATCCATCCAGGTTAAAAATGGTCCCAATTCCCATCCTCTAGGTCTGTGTATCCTTTTCGAATAACTTAACATCAACTGCTGAAGATTGTTAATCTGATATGAAAAATGGAAAGTAGGGAAAAAATCCCATCTATCAATTTTGAAGCTATAATTACTATCGACATAAGTGATATATCTATATGTATATTCTCCTCTTAAACCTAATTGATAACCAAATTTGCCGATTTTGTCAGAAAACAGCGCATATACTGATTGAATATTTCTAGAAGTTGTTATAGTATGAGAATATAAACTATTAAAGATGTATGTGGATTTCGTTATATCGTACTCATAATACTTAGATGAGTTCTCAAACTTACCAATTCTTGCAGAAACCCCAACTTCAAACTTTTTTGTGCTGTCAAGGGGCAATACATACTCTAATCTGTACCTTATACGCTCCTTGGGACCTTTTTCAACATTTTTCTGAGCATAAATTATTTCACCTAAATCATTTCTCATTTCGGTTCTGGATTCTTCATCACTTCCCATGCTACCATAATCCACCTGAGCTTTAAAGTAATGACGCCTGCTACTAAAGTTATGGGTAAAATCAAGATATAAAGAATTAAAATCGCCACTCCTCTTCCAGATTTCCTCATTCGAGTTCCTTGTAATAATACAACCATTCAACTCTGTAACAGTTGAATTCGATAACCGTTCCATACTTCTAATCCCATATCTTCCCCCGAGACTGATAGTTGTCTTCCTGGACAGATTAAAAAGGATCTCTCCCCTCAAACCATAAGGGTTCCATTTCATCTCGCTGTTTCCCGACGTTTGAACTACCGTTACTGCTCCATCATGGTAAGCCTCGTTGATTAACTCCCTACTACCCGGGAAAATTCTTTTATTGTAATCAACACCAAGACTATATCTTATTTTCTTATTACCAAGAGAAAAAGTCATATTCGTCCCATATCCACCGGTAGAACTAACTGATGAATTAACCATCCCGCCCAGAGTACTTTTCACATCCTTCTTCAGAATCACATTAATTATTCCCGCTACTCCATCAGGATCGTATTTAGCAGACGGATTGGTGATAATCTCAATTCTTTCTATAGCTGCGGCCGGGATCTGCTGCAATGCCTCACTTCCATCAAGGATTGTTGGTCTGTTGTCTATTAGCACTGTAAAATTTCCACTACCTCTCAGCGTTACATTTCCTTCTATATCAACGTTCACTGAAGGAACTCTCTCAAGAATCTCCACTGCTGTACCGGCCGATGCAGTTATATGCCTATCTACGTTTATTACCTTTCTGTCAATACTATAGCTTACCAACGGTTTTTCCCCTATAACCTCAACTTCTTTCATTTGAATAGCACCGGGGGCTAAATAAATAACCCCAAGATCTACCTCCGTTTTCCCGGGCTTTATTTCTATATTGTTAACACTCTTCATTTTGAAACCAATAAAATCCACCTTCACAAAATACCTGCCCGGTTTAACGCCATCAATAACGAACTTCCCAGACTCATCTGTTATATTGCCCGTCACCATTGTACTATCAGGTAATCTAAACAACATTACATTCGCGTATTCTATACGTTTCCCTGAAACAGAATCCTGCACTATACCTGTTATCTTCCCTCCTGACCGGACAAATCTACCCGGCACGTGACCTGATACCCGTTGCCCGGACTGCCCAAAAACTGCAATTACAAATAATACCAGCACTAAGATTACCAATGCCAATCTCAAACGACCAGAATTAGAATTCCCCATTTTACTACTCCTCCTCTCTGAAATTTCAACAGTTTGATAAAAACAAACCAAAAGGGAAGGCCTCTCCAGAACCAATATATCACCAATTAGACAACATTGCTAACCTTTGGTTAAAACACCAGCAGAAGGGATCCCCAATTCCTACAAAATCACAGAAAATAGCTTCCACTTTTCAACCAATCTTACTCTAATAAGGTCCAGAGAATAACTCCAAGGACATATCTACCTAAAAATATCTCTAGTACTAAGACATCATTCAGCTCAAAATGGAACAAATCTTTTTCTTCACAAGAAGTCCAAAAGGCACAGCACAACCTTCCGGAGCAAAAAGGAAACTGCCTGCAACTGCATTGAAAACAAATCGTACTCAAGGGAGCACCTCCAGACTCCAACCTATATTTATAAAAAAGCGGATGATGATTTCAACCCCCTAAAACCTGATATATGTGGACCTTTCGGATGCAGAAACTATTCTTAGCCCCACAATAGACCATCCATCCAAAAAAGCATTCTTCAGATTCTTTTAACAGGACACCATAGATCATCAAATAAAGACCCCCATCCCATCAAAATGCTGCTTTCTGTTTACTCTTTAGTGCCGAGGGCGAGACTCGAACTCGCACGGAGTAAAAACTCCGAGGGATTTTAAGTCCCTTGCGTCTACCACTTCCGCCACCTCGGCAAATCCAGAGACCTCATGAGGCGACGGCCGGATTCGAACCGGCGAATCGCGGTTTTGCAGACCGCTCCCTTAGCCACTTGGGTACGTCGCCACTCAAATACCGCATCAAATTTAAAAAAATTGCCCTCCTTTTACAATTTTATTTCATCACCCTCGATATCGAGGTTCACTTCATTATCTACATCAAACTGAAATAAATTTTCAGGTTTTGTTAACCTTACAATTTTTACACATTTAATCTTTTCCAAAGGCACGATCTGGTCAGCAAGCCCATTCGTTACTCTCTGACTAGACCAATAAACTACATATTTTAAAGAATCACCGCTAATATACCACCCCAAAAACACAACGGAATGTCCGAGTCCGCTCTTCCATGAAATGTTCATAAAATCACCAGGGACAGCTTCCTCAGGTTTAACCTCAACGCCCATTCCCGAGTACTGAACAAGTGCATAGTGACTTCCAAAACCATCAGCATTCCAGTATCCCCAGAACTTTACAAGATCCTCACGCCGGCCTCCATCAAGTTCTTGCATTCTCACAGCTTCATAATGTTCAAAATCCAGCTGACTTGCCCGATCTGCCAGTATAAAATTCAATGCCTCAATAAAAGCGGAGTAACTCGCCCCACTACAGTAGCTTGTGGCCCTCGGTGGTTTCAAAAGAGACCTGCCAAACAATTTCAACTCATAACCTATCGGGGACTCCGTAGGAATTGAGTCTTTACCTACAAAATATCCTCCTCCATCAGGAAAACGTGACTGAACAACATCGATTCCCTTAAGCACAAAATAGTTATAGCCATCGACGTATTTCCCGAATACCTTAGCATGCCTGGTGTGATGCGCTCCATACTTTAAATCCGTCTTTTTAAGTAAGAACCATCCCTTTGAACTCGATGTGGGAACCATTTTTATCTCTCTGGCACATCCCACTATGAGAATAAAAATAAGAGGAAAAACAAAAATCCCTTTAAATCTCTTCACTTTTCAATACACCCCCGCTACTATCAGTCCAGCACTTAAAAATAAAGTTATCAAAGCATAAGCCTTAAGTCCTTTTGAATCCATGTTAATCAACCAGGAATACGTTTCTCGGGCCCTCCTGGGAGAAATCATATACATAATCCCATCAAAGAAAAACAGAAAACCCATTACATAAATAAAAAATCTGAACCTCGTCTGATGCCTGAAATACAAAACACCAAGCCCAAGAGCAATTTCCAAAACACCAACAAGAAAGAAAAGATCCTTATCCAGAACAAAACTCATTATCTTCCTAACCAGGCCCGGGCTGAGAAAAGATAACAGGGAAAACACCAGTAACCCACCACCAGTCACTATGTAAAACAAAACCATTCCCAACTCCTAACTATTAAACCAATCGATAATCTTCCTTAAGAGAGGAACTTTGACAAAAATTGCATCATATGGACACGCCTCCTGGCAGCAGAAACACCTAATACACACCCGATAGTCAAACTCAGGATACATAGAAGGATTTCCATCTTTCCAGAAAACAGCTTTTGGCCTTACTGAACACTGCTCTATACAAATTCCACACCTCTTGCAACTGTCATAATCAATAACAGGCCTATTCAACAACATGTTCCGCAACAAATTAAATTTCACCAATTGAGCCTTTCCTAAAGGAACTCCTCTATTCACATCGAAATCTGGAGCATAAAAATTATTAAGGGAATCCCCTAAAATTTCAATATTGTCTATATCTGCCACCCCAAGGCCAAACTCTTGCCCATAACGATTCGTAAAAACCCTATCTGGCTCAAGATTTATTATATGGCATAACACAGAATCCACAGCCACAGGATCGTCTGAAATCAATATCAATCCCATATGAAATATATCCCCTGCACCAGGGCCATTACCTTCCATCGCCTCAACTGCATCAACAATATACAAACGTGGCTTTATCAACATTGTCAGGTCAACCAACATTTTCGAAAATTCTTCAGGAGTAATTAATTTAACATGGAATTCTGGCTTCAAAATCCCCGGAATACATCCAAATTGATTCTTTACAGCACAGGTTATCCCTGTCAACTGATGTGTTTTAAACTTTGGCAAACTGATCACACCATCAGATTCCAGAACCCCAGTTGCTATGGTGAAATTTTTATTCTGTCTACCTCTGGAAAAATAAACAGGCTGACCGTTTTCAAAATCAGCAAATTCTATATCAAGCTCTTTTGCAATTTTCACTAAACCCGCCTTTTCAGCTGCTCTGTAAGGCTTAACAAATCCAGGAGAATCACCAAAAGCCAACTTTACACCCTTGTCCTTCAAAACCTCCGCCACAGCCTTGAAAACCGATGGGTGCGTCGTAACTCCTTTCTCGGGCGGAGAAGCTTTCAAAAGGTTGGGTTTCAAAAGAATTCTCTCTCCTTTTTCTACAAACTTTTCAGCTCCCCCCAAAAGTTTTAAACCTTTTTCAATTGTGCGCTTCACTCGTAAATAATCATAATCCTCACATCTCAGAACTACAACTCTGGATTTCACTTTTATCAAACACCTCCCTTTAGCAAAACTGCCTCAACCTATCTCAACAACCTTATCCGTATCTATCTGAGCCCTCTGTAGAGTCCCAGAGTAATCGATGTAAACAGTTTTTATCTCATTAAATATCTCATAAACTGTCCATCCACCCTCCCGATGTCCGTTTCCGGTATTTTTTACTCCACCAAAAGGCATGTGGCATTCAGCTCCGATGGTCGGAGCATTTACGTAAGTAATACCCGCCTCAAGCTCTTCAACTGCCCTCATTGCTTCTCTTAAATCCCTCGTATAGATTGCAGACGAGAGTCCATACTGAACACCATTTGCAACTTCAAACGCCTCATCCAGAGATTTCACTCTGATCACAGAAAGAACCGGGCCAAAGATCTCCTCTTGCTCTATTCTCATGCCCGGTTTTACGCCAACAAAAATTGTTGGCTCAAAAAACCAGCCTTTTGCATACTCAGCATCTACCAATCTATTTCCGCCATAAACCAGTTCTGCACCCTCTTTTTTACCAATCTCAACATAAGACTCAATCGTACGTAATTGTCCCTCATTTATGATAGGCCCCATGTTGGTCTCTTCTCTCGTGGGATCCCCTATTTTTAACTCTTTAACCCGCTCTATCAACTTTTCAACAAACTCATCATGAATTTTCTCGTGCAGGATCAACCTGCTCGTAGCCGTGCATCTCTGTCCCTGGGTACCAAAAGCCCCCCACAATACCCCATCAATAGCAAGGTCCATATCAGCTGATGGCATAACTATCTGAGGGTTTTTCCCTCCAAGTTCAAGAGAAACCCTCTTTAGAGTCTTCCCTGCTACTTCAGCTATTCTTCTCCCAACCTCTACAGAACCCGTAAAAGATACAACACCAATGTCAGGACTGTTCAAAATAGCTTCGCCAACTTCCCTACCGGTTCCTGTTACAAGATTCAAAACCCCCGGTGGCAATCCGCATTCCTCAAAAATTTTCACAAATTCCACAGCGCAAGCTGGGGTATCTGTAGCCGGTTTAAAAACCACTGTATTACCCGAAAGCAAAGCAGGAAAAAGCTTCCATGCTGGAATTGCCATAGGAAAATTCCAGGGTGTAATTATTCCCGCTATTCCTATTGGTCTGTAAAATGTGAGTGCAAGTTTATCGGGCAACTCAGAAG
>QNCQ01000095.1 GCA_003645825.1 Fidelibacterota bacterium | reverse complement strand
TTCGGACACTACGGATTGGCTTCAGTATACTGTAGTGATGACTCCTCCTGAAGATGCGACCCAGTTTAGTCTTAGGGCAAGATACTGGAACTTCTTTAAAGGTACTACCTACTGGGACGATTTTGCAGCATCAAAGATGATTCTTACTGCTATCGATGAGGATGGTGAAGCTCCCATTTCAGTAGCTGACGATTATAAGTTGCTGAGGGCATTTCCAAATCCATTCAATCCAACTGCGACAATTCAATTCGCTGTACCTCATGATAGTAGAGTGAGGGTTGTAATATACGATTTTATGGGTAGGAAAGTTAAGGAACTTGTTAATCGCAACCTGGTAAAGGGTAATTACCTTGTTAATTGGGATGCTACGGATGAGCGAGGGAGAAAAGTTTCAACAGGGGTTTATCTTGTTGTTCTTGAGGGTAGAGATTTCAGGTCCACTTATAAAATTACGCTGTTGAAGTAATGGTTGAATGTGGCAGAAACCTCCTCCGTGAGGGGGTTTCTGCCATGTTTTGCTGGGAAAATGCTATGAAAAAGCTAAAGTTTTTCATAGGTGTTATTCTTATTCTTCCCTGCCTGCTGTTGCCAGGTACGAGCGGCAAGGTCAAAGGGCGAGTGACTGATGAAAATGGCTCACCGCTTGCCGGGGTTAATGTATATCTTGAGGGGACGTATATTGGAGCGTCCACGGATATGGATGGGAATTATGTTATACTTAATATTCCTCCTGGGATATATACACTTGTGTTTAGTATGATAGGTTATGAGACACGGAAGTATAGAAATGTGAAAGTTCAGTCTGATTTAACAACCATTATAAATGCTCAACTTTCGAGGACTGTGATAGAGGGACAGGAAGTTGTGGTGGTGGCAGAAACTCCCATTGTTCAGAAGGATTTAACTTCCACGGAATATAACATATCTTCTGATGTTATAGAAACTTTGCCCGTTTCGGATATCCAGGATGTCTTGAATCTGCAGGCAGGTATGGTTGATGGTCACATGAGGGGTGGTAGAGCTACTGAGATAAATTATATGATAGATGGAATTTCAATTAATGATGCCTACGGCGGAACTCCTGCAGTCCTTGTAGAGAACGATATTGTGCAGGAACTTAAGGTTGT
Organism: Fidelibacterota bacterium; assembly: GCA_003645825.1. Classification (GTDB taxonomy): domain Bacteria; phylum Fidelibacterota; class UBA2242; order UBA2242; family B5-G15; genus B5-G15. Next base: position 5,616 of record QNCQ01000095.1, on the reverse strand, counting down.
TAGTGGAACTTTTAATGCCGAGTATGGCCAGGCTCAATCCGGGATAGTGGACATAAGTACGAAGGAGGGTGCTGATAAATTCACGATGTCTTTTAGCTCAATGTTTGGTGACTATGTATCTTCTCATACCAGAATATTTGAAAATATAAATGTTCTTTCCCCTGTAGCTTATATGGAGAATACCCTTTACCTTTCTGGCCCTATTCTTAAGAAGTTGCGTTATATTGTTACTTTCAAGAGGTTGAAGGATGAGGGTTACATATATGGTAAAAACTTTTTCCTGCCTTCTGTTCCAAATGATTCGATCGCTTTTGGGGATGGTAGCTACGAGCCTATGAATCATGACGAGAGATATAGTCTTTTTTTCAAGATAAGCTACAGGTTGAACAGCTCCAACAAGCTTTTTGTTACTTCACTTTTTCAGAAGAGGGATTATTCGGCATACGATCACATGTTTAAATGGAATCCTGGCGGTTTAAGCAAACACTATGAAAGATCGGGCATGGTAATTTTTGGGTTGAACCATGTTTTCAGTGAAAGATCTTTTTTCAATTTAAAATTTTCATATAGCAAAAAGAGTTATAATAGATATGTTTTTAAGGATTCGACAGATGAAAGGTACTCAACTGATGACAGGATGCGCCAGACTCCTGTTTACTCTTTTTACACTGGTGGGACTGATATGGCATGGTTTACTCGGTATACAAAAACAGGGATAGTGAAATTCGATTATACCAATCAGATTACGAATATTCACCAGATAAAAGCCGGGTTTGAATATAAAACCTACGAGCTGATGCTTCATGATATCAAGCTGAAGAAAAATCCCGAGACCAACTTTGAAGTTCGGGTACCTCCGCCCAACACAGCAGACAATCAGTATTATCTTGTGAAGCCTTATGAATTTTCTGCTTTTATTCAGACAAAATCCGAATATGAGGATTTTATTTTAAATCTTGGTGTGAGGTTGGATTACTTCGATTCCAGAGGAGATATTATAATTGATTTATCAAGACCCAAGACCAGCGATACGAGAAAGGCAAAGCCGGATATCCAGATAAGTCCCCGAATTGGTATGGCATACCCGATTACGGACAAGGGAGTGATGCATATCTCATATGGGCACTTTTTTCAAATTCCTCCCTTTGAATATTTGTATGCTAATCCAAGTAGATCCGTAAATCCTGAGATGGGAAGGGCGAGTGTTCTTGCTTATCCTTTTGGGAATCCTGAGCTTCGCTCTCAGAAAACTGTGGCTTTTGAAATTGGCCTACAGCAGGAGCTGGCGGAAAATGTAGGGTTGGATGCAACGGCTTACTATAAAGATATAAGAAATTTACTTGGTACAGAAATAAATACAATTGCGCCTAGAGAGGAACACTCGGGTGTCGACTATGGGAGGTTTATCAATCTTGATTATGGTCAGGTGAAAGGTTTTACACTGGCTATCGAAAAAAGACCAGGGGGCAGTAACTTTGGAGTTTCCTTGGACTATACATATCAAGTGGCAAAAGGTAACTCTTCGGATCCGAGGTCCGTTTTGATAGACAACATGGCTGAACCGCCGAAAGAACCTGAGAAGCAGATGGTGTATTTGGATTGGGATCAGAGGCACACAATAAATGCGAGCTTTACCTACTATTTTTTAAGGGATATGGTACTTACAGTGATAGGTAGATACGGGAGCGGTCAGCCGTACACTCCTCAGGCAAAGGAGGTTACAACTGCTCTGAAGAATAGTGATAGAAAGCCATCCACGCTGACTTTTGATATGTTTTTCAGATATTTGATCCCGATTGGCAAGTGCAGATTTAGATTTATTGTGAAAGTTCTGAATGTTTTTGATAGATTGAATGAAAAGAACGTTTATTCTGATTCCGGGAGGGCAGGGTTTACCACTGAGTTGTTCAGGGGCGGAGAGGCCCAGGGTTATAACACAAAAAAAGAGTTTTTTACGAGACCCGATTGGTATTCGCCCCCGAGATTAGTACAGATAGGTTTTGAGGTAGGTTTATGACAGAGAAAATATTTACCTTTTGCATGGCAATTGTCTTTGCGTTTTCCTCTCCACTGGCGTTCTCACAGAGGAAACCTGATCCCAATAAGGGGGACCCCACGCTTACTCAGTGGGGGATACTGGATGGGAACAACGTCAGAACTTTGTATGCTAATCACGGTGAGGTGGCAAGGTGGCCTGACCAGCCCAGTGGAGAGTGGCCGAAAGGAAGCGGTAGATCGTATGTTGATGGTGTAGCAGTCATAGTTGCGGCTTCTACAAGAGATACAATGGGTAATTTGATTCATCCTATGTCTACGAATTACAGGGAATTTATTGATGTCGATCCGGTTACCAAGGTTCCATGGGGTTGGGCACCATTACCGGGATATTCTAATCCTTATAACTTCTATCCTGCCAGGAGCGATGATAAGTCAACATGGCCTCCTTTTTGGCCTGATAAGCCAGCTGACTGGGCAGGGTACTGGAATGGTTTTTTTGGAAAGGGTGTTACAAATGCGGATGTTGAGACCTATTTTGTGTTTGATGACGCCCCTGATGAGGAATGGTTGAGAGCCAGAGAAGATGGGAGCGGCGTTTTCTATCCCGACTATAGAGATTCTACCCGTGGGGGTCTTGGAATGGAGGTTGCTGCGAGAGGCTTTCAGTGGTCACATGTCCTGGCTCAGGATGTAATCTTCTGGTATTATGAGATAACCGATGAAGGGACAACTGATTATGATAGTGTTTATTTCAGTCAGTATATAGACTGGGGCATTGGTGGTACTGACGATTCCGGTGATGATGAGGGCGGATATAACACTTATCTTGATATTGCTTTTGCCTGGGATTATGATAAACAGGGTTCGCCAGGACACTGGACGCCAGTTGGAACTTGCGCATATGCCTTTCTTGAGAGTCCCGGTAATCACACAGATGGTTTGGATAACGACGAGGATGGAATTGTTGATGAAATAAGAGAGGACGATCCAGGGATATTGCTTGTGGGGCAGGATGAAATACTTGAGTATATCAAAAAGAACTACGACATTGAGTTATTTGAGAAGTATTATGGCCCTGTTGAGAGAAGGTATCCATATATTATTGGATATTGGTACACTGGTGACGAGGATATGGATTGGAGACCGTATCTAGACCTAAATGACAATGGTGTGTGGGATTCCGATGAACCCCTAAATGATGATGTTGGTAGAGATGGGCTGGGACCATACAATCCAGACTATCCGGGACCTGACGAGGGAGAAGGTGATGGAATGCCCACTCAAGGGGAACCAAATTATGGTCAGACCGATAAGGATGAATCAGATCAAATAGGTCTTACTGGTTTCAAAGTGTTTAATGTGCACGATTATGAGTTGATAAATGACGAAGAGAACTGGAGAGAACTTTTCACTCAGCTTCAACCTCCTGAGGATGTGTACCTTGAGGGTGGGCGTAATCTCGGTATGTTTTTCTCATCTGGCCCTTTTCCCATGCTCGCTGGCCAGACAGAAAGATTTTCCATGGCATTGATTTTTGCTAACAAAGACTTTCCGGATGCTCCCACGGATGAGCAGTTTATGAATAGCTCACTGGCCAGAAAGAAAATAACCGTTCAACAAATATATAATGCGGACTATAGATTTGCCACTCCGCCTTCCAAGCCGATATTGAATGCAATTCCGTGTGATGGAAAAGTCATATTATATTGGGATACCCACTCAGAATTGTCTTATGATCCGTTTTTACAGGAGTATGATTTTGAAGGGTATAAACTTTACAGGAGCACGGAGCCATTTTTCTTTGAGAATATGATCATCACCAATGGATACGGTGAGAAGATGTTTAGAAAACCTATTTTTCAATGTGATTTAAAAAATGGATACAAAGGATTTCATCCTGTTTCAGTAGAAGGAGTACAGTTTTATCTTGGATCAAACACAGGGCTGAGGCATTTTTATGTGGATGATGATGTTGTAAATGGTGTTACATATTACTATGCTTTGGTTGCCTATGATCATGGAAGTATAGCGTTGGATCCCGATTCAAACTATGTAGTTGATGAATACGGACACCCTCGAGGAATTGCCCCTTCCGAATGTACAGCTAACATAAAGATGGATATTTCGGGGAATGTCGTGATAGATGTGAATACAAGAGTTGTTACTCCCAGACCTGATTATCTCGGATATGTCCCTGCCTCGTTTGATACTATAATTCATAGTGGCCCTGCTACTGGATACGTGAAATTTGACATAATAGATGAGGATTCTTTGAAAGATGGGCATAAGTATCGGCTTGTCTTCGTGGATAATTCAAGCCACTTTAACGATCCTACTCCTGAATATTATATCAAGGATCTGACGGAAAATAAAATTGTAGTTGATACTACGGAGATCAACGTCAAGGATCAGGAAATACCTTATTTTGATGGTTTGATGGGGGTTGTTAGCAATGATTCCATAGTTTCAGTTGTTATTGATTCTATAAGGTGGTTGCCGGGTTCGAAATGCAATTATAAAATCGAAGTCAGGAAAGTGCATGAAGATGAAAGCTTGAAGGGAGAGTTTGGTAATAGAAGTGTTCCATACCCTGCAGATTTTATCATAACTTTTGAAGACGAGGTTGTGGATACTACTCTTCAGCTATCTATTTTAAGGAAACCTACGGAAGTGCCATTCAAAATTTTTAACATTACAGAGGGTAAATACATGACAGCTGGTGTGGTGGAAGTCTTGCCTCCTGACACTTTATTCTATAATAGGAAGTGGGAAGTTAATGAGCCAATACTCATTCTTAGTGGTGATAGTGCGTGGGTAGAACCTGAGTATCCTCACTATACGGTTGGCTGGGCAGTCTATTTGTTTCCACCTGATGATTCTTCTATTGAGCCTATTCCTCCTTCCGCTGGGGATGCAATTTATATAAAGACTCTAAAACCTTTCCGCAGAGGGGAGTACTATGAATTCAGTATTCGGGGTAGGAGAATTAATAAAGAACTTTCTGAGGAATTGCTGGATTCTGTGTATGTTGTTCCTAACCCTTACATTGCGACATCAATTTTTGAACCCCGAAATCCATATAAAACCGGGAGAGGAGAAAGGCGAATCTATTTTATGAATTTGCCTCCAGAGTGTGAGATTACGATATACACGAAGTCGGGGCATGTTGTAGATAGGATATATCATCATGGGAATTCAGTTTCTGGGGGAATGGAAGCATGGGATTTGTTGAATAAAGATGGAATGGAGATCGCCTACGGTATTTACTTTTATGTGGTTAAGTATAACGGCAAGACGAAAGTGGGTAAACTTGCTGTTATTAAGTGAGGAGGTAATGGTTGTTGATAGAGTCAAAAAAGTTTGCTCCCTGGCATTAGTATTTATGATTTTTCTTCCGGGAATTCATGCCGGGAGTAAGGATCTGTCAAAGGTTGGGACAACCAGCGCCATTGCACTCGAAATACCTGTAGATCCACGGGGAGTTGCGATGGGTTGTGCAGTGATTGCTGATAACAATCCTAATTCTTCGACTCTTTACTGGAATCCTGCTCTGGCAACAAGAATAAACAGGATTACGATGAGGTTTGTAAGTATGCCCTATCTTGTTGATACGAAATT
>QNCQ01000094.1 GCA_003645825.1 Fidelibacterota bacterium | reverse complement strand
GAGAAAGTTCGTAAGGTATGTTGACTTCGGATGGAGATACGCCAAAGTGAGGGTAGAAATTCCTGTAGGATTAAATGTAAAGCTCGTAAGGAAGAGGTTGTATTATCTCACCGGTAATGGTATCGGTATTGATTTGGGTTTCAGGCTGAGGATGCGAGGGAAGGATTTGTTTGAGATCAGGAATATCGGGGATTTGGTTATTGGCTTTACCTATCGAAATATAGGGGGCTGTACTATCTATTGGTCATCGAAGAAGCAGGATTGTGTAGAAATGGATCGGTTGTTTAGTCTGGGTTTTTCCCAGCCTGTAAAGAGATTTGATTCTGTTATTGTTATTTCCCTCCAAAAATCACAGGTTTACAACGAAATGACGGGTGGGATTGAATTTGGTATTAAGAGAGCTATTTATTTTAGAGCAGGGTATAGTGATGTTGGGCTCTTGCTAGGGGTGGGGCTCAACTTTCGTAAATTTGGGTTTTTGGTCAGTATTGATTATGCACTGTATATGCATGAGGATTTGACAGCTGCACATCGAGTAGGTGGAGGTGTTAAGTTTTAGAGCCTGGTATATAGGTTTTGTAGTGATTGTGGTAGGCTTTGGGTGTGGGAGGAATGTAGAAGATCCATATCCACCTGCCACCCCAAAGTGGGTGATAAAATCGTCTCCTTGTGATATTATGGAGCGGGGTATTGATGCTGTGCCCGAGGATAATTTTATTCGACTTGAGTGGCATCCAAATAAGGAAGATGATCTTGGTGGATATAGGATTTTTAGAGCGGATAGTGCTGTTGACCGTGAGTTTGCTTTAATAGCGAATATAGATGGTATGTCCGGAAACATGCTGGATACTGTGTATATCGATATGAATGTAAGGTTAAATGTGAATTATTTCTATTACATAGTGGCGTATGATCTATCGGGCAATGTCAGCGAGGCGTCTGATACGATAAGGTATAGACTGATTCCTAAGCCTGTTCCTGTAAGTCCCTCTGGTTTTACACGAGATACTATACCGCTTTTTAAATGGAACGATTTTAGTAACTACGCTTATGATTATGTAATAAAAATTGAAAATACATTAAATAAAAAAGTTATTTGGATATTTCGTTTAATAAGACCAAATTATGCCAGCTTTGACCAGAAGGTTATTTATAATAAAGATAGAAAGGCTTTAGAGAGTAGTTTGAGAAAAGGGGTGATTTACAGGTGGAGAGTGGACGCTATTGCTGAAGAAGTAGGGGATATTGATATAGCTGGTGCTGAATCAAACTGGGAGTATTTTGAAGTAGAGTGAAGGAGGTTGACATGAAGAATATATTAAAGTTGGCGATAGTAGTTTTTTGTACTGGGGTTCTGGTTTTCTCTCAGACTGGATCTGTTCTTAAGAAAAATGAAGATGTGAAGCGAGTTGGAACCGCTGCCAGATACATATTTTCTCCAAGCACAGAGTCTTTTATGATGACAGTAAAGATATGGGGTGAGGTAAGGAACCCGGGTATATATGAAGTTCCTATAGATCTTGATTTGATGGATGTCATATCTGCAGCTGGTGGGCCAACGGACAGGGCGAAATTGACCAAGGTCAAGTTAATTCGGTATGAGCCCAAGGAGGGGGAAGATAAGGTTATAGAAATCGATATCAAGGAATATTTGAAGACCGGTGATAAGAGCATGATCCCGATTGTGAGGTCTGGTGATACTGTAATTGTGCCTATGAGACCTATAGAATACGTCCTAAGAACTCTGAGTTGGTCTCAGCAGGTAATCAGTATTTACTATCTAGGTGCTATGATTCAATATTATTTATCGAGATCAAAGTAGTAAAGATAGAGAGGATTGGTTATGTCAAAGAAAAGGAGTGATACAATGCTTGATGCCATTGATTGTAAGATACTGGAGATACTTCAGAAAGAGGGTAGGATACAGCGCAATAAGATTGCTGAGATGGTAGGACTTACCATTCCAGCTGTTAGCGAAAGGATGAAGAAACTTGAGAAAAAAGGCATCATTGATGGATATCATGCAAAAGTGAATCAGGCTGCTATAGGGAAAGACGTAACGGCATTTGTTTTTATAATGACCTCTCCGATGAAAAGCTATGAAGAGTTTATTAAAAATTCTCGGGGTGAATGTGATATAATAGAGTGTCATTCGATAACCGGAGAGGGGACATTTCTGTTAAAGGTTGTAACGGAGAATACTTCTACTCTCGAGAGTTTGCTTTCAGAGATACAATCATGGCCAGGGGTACTGCAGACCAGAACTTATATTGTGCTGTCGACTTACAAAGAATTTTCGCCGTTAAAGCCTTCTGAATCTGTGATGAAGAAATAAATAAATTTTAATCGGTTTCATTAAAAAGTTAAGGTTGAATTTTTTGCAACCAGGGTAGGTTATGAAAGAGGCAGTTGTTTATGACATAAAAAAAGAGCTTGATGATATAAAACCTCGAATAGAAGCTCTTCGAGGGTATCTTTGACCTTCCTCATAAAGAGAAAGAATTGGAGGAACTGCGTAGAGAGTCTCAGAGGGAGGAGGTCTGGAGTGATGTTCAGAGGTATAGGAAGGTAACCGAGAGGATAAGCTATCTTGAAGGCTTGATTTCAGAGTTTAAGGAATTAGAGAAACTTTATAATGATGTTTCAGAACTTTCCAGTCTGCTTGAGGAGGCTCCTGACGATTCTCTGTATCCTGAGTTACGGCAGATGCTTATGGATCTGGTGAAGAAGCTGGAGACCGTTGAGATAAAGAATGTCTTAAGTGATGAAGATGATGTCAAGAATGCTATTCTTACGATTCATCCGGGTGCGGGCGGTACAGAGTCGCAGGATTGGGCGGAGATGTTGCTGAGGATGTACCTCAAATGGGCGGAGAGGTCCGGGATGGAAGCGAAAATTGTTGATATTCAGGATGGAGAAGAAGCGGGGATTAAAGATGCTACTATTGAGATACGGGGAAAGTATGCATATGGTTATTTAAAAACAGAGGTTGGGATACATAGACTCATCAGGATTTCCCCTTTTGATGCGAACAGAAGGAGACATACCAGCTTTGCTTCCGTTTTTGTATATCCTGAGATTGAAGAAGATATAGAGATTGAGATAAAACCAGAAGAATTGAGAATAGATACTTTTAGAGCAAGTGGTCATGGTGGTCAGCATGTAAACAAAACAGATTCTGCTGTCAGGATAACTCACTTGCCAACAGGCATAGTGGTTCAGTGTCAGAATGAGAGATCTCAACACAAAAACAAGGCTATGGCGCTTAAAATTCTTAAATCGAGGCTGTATCAATTGAAGAAAGAAGAACAGGAAAAGACCAAACAGGAGTATGAAAAACAAAAGAAGGATATATCTTGGGGTAATCAGATACGAACTTATGTTTTTCATCCATATAGAATGGTTAAAGATCACAGAACAAAGCTGGAGAAGGGAAATGTGGAAGAGGTCTTGAATGGAGATATAGATGACTTTATCAGGGCTGTGCTTTTCAACTATTCGAGAGAGGAAGGATAAGAGATGAGTCAGGAGGAATTGGGGAAATCGTTGAATGAGATAATCAAACATCGTCTGGAAAAACTTTCTATGATCAGGAAGCTGGGGTATAATCCATATCAGTATGTTTTCAATCGGACGCACTCCTGCAAAAGCATCCTGGAAAATTATGATGATCTAAAAGAGAGTGTAGATGTGAGTGTTGCTGGTAGGTTGATGTCAGTGCGGAGAATGGGTAGAGCTTCTTTTGCGCATATACAGGATCAGAGCGGGAGATTGCAAATATATATTCAGGAGAACAAGGTAGGGAAGACTCAGTATAAGTTGTTCTCCTATCTGGATATCGGAGATATCATCGGGGTGACTGGGAAGGTTTTTAAGACCAAGACGGGGGAAACAACGGTTTTTGTTGAGAAACTGGAGATACTGACAAAAAATATCAGACCTTTACCTGTGGTAAAGGAGAAAGAGGGAAAAGTTTTTGATGCTTTTACAGATAAGGAGCAAAGGTACAGGCAAAGAGAGGTAGACCTGAATGTTAATCCTCATGTGAGAGATATTTTTGTCCTGAGAAGTAAGATAATAGGGTGGACAAGGGATTTTTTTGTGGAGCACGGCTATCTTGAGGTTGAAACTCCAATTTTGCAGCCGGTGTATGGCGGGGCGGCGGCAAGACCCTTCAAGACTTACTATAATGCGCTTGACCAGGTTTACTACCTCAGGATAGCTCTGGAGATTTATCTAAAAAGGCTCATTGTTGGGGGATACGAAAAAGTCTTTGAAATCGGGAAAACTTTCAGGAACGAGGGTATAGATAGAAATCATAACCCGGAGTTCACTCTTCTTGAGTTCTATGAGACGTATGTTGATTACTACTACATGATGGATTTTGTTGAAAAGTATTTCAAATATATAGCGAGCAAAGTTGGAAAGAGTACATATAGATTTGAAGGGCATGATATTGATATCATGAAGAAATTCAATCGGGTCAAACTTTTTGATCTTCTTAATGGTGAGATTGGGGAAGATTTGTACAAAGCAGATGTTGCAAAGCTAAGGAAAATATGTGATGAAAGGAATATTGAGTATAAACCTGAATGGGAGAGAGGAAAGCTTATTGATGAATTGTTTAAGGAGTTTGTGGAACCTAAGCTTATCCAGCCTACCTTTGTTATGGATTATCCCGTAGAGATTTCTCCTTTCGCAAAACCAGCCAGGGATGGCAGAGAGGGGATAGTGGAGAGGTTTGAGCTGTTTATCGGAGGCCAGGAGTTTGCTAATTCTTTTAGTGAATTAAACGACCCGCTTGACCAGAGAAGTAGGATGGAGAGGCAGAAAAGATTGAAAGATAAAGGGGATGAAGAGGCGACCGATATAGATAAGGATTTTTTGGTTGCGATGGAGTATGGGATGCCGCCGACTGGAGGAGTGGGTATAGGGATGGATAGGGTGGTTATGCTATTTACTGAACAAAAGTCGATAAGGGATGTTATATTTTTCCCGCAATTGCGTTCCTTAGAGTAAGGTTCATGAAATTTCCTCTCTTTATTGCAACAAGGTACATTTTCCCCAAGCAAAGGTTTGGTTATACTTCCTTCCTTGCTTTTATTTCTATCGCCGGACTTAGCATAGGGGTATGTGCATTACTTTTGACCATGGGAGTGCTTGATGGTTTCGAAGGAGAGTTGAAAAATAAGCTGATAAGCTTTGACTCTCACATCAGGCTTAGGACAATGTATCAACTTTCACTGGAAACTCCTGGTTATGTTGATAGCGTTTTATCAAATGTTAGCGAGATAAAGTACGTAATACCTTATGTTCATATTAGCGCGATGATAAGGCATGGGCAGGAGGTAGAAGGGGTAATCGTAGAGGGTGTGAGAGAAACTGATTTGAAAGAGAGATTGAATATAAGGAGATTTATCAAAGATGGCAGGATTAAACTTGATTCTGATGGTATTGGTGGAATTTTAGTGGGGAAAAAACTTGCCGACATTTTGAATGCTGGCATTGGCGATACTGTCTTTCTTTTTTACCGTGGCTCAGGTGCAGGGATTTTAAGTAGAATGAGGGTAAAAAAGTTCAAAATCTGTGGTATTTATGAATCCGGGATGTCTGATTATGATGATATATTTGTTTATATATCTCTCAAGAGAGCTCAGAGCCTTTTTAATCTTGGGGAGAGATTTTCTGGGTATCAATTAATTCTGACTGAACCTTTAATGGCAGATAGGGTAGCCGATAAATTGAATCGGAAACTTGGTTTCCCGTATATTGCTCTTTCGTGGATTGATTTGCATGAAAATCTTGTAAGATGGTTGAAGATACAGAGATTTCCGATTCTGATTGTTTTCGGGTTGATACTGGTGGTAGCTCTTTTTAATCTTTCGAGTTCTCTTACGATGATGGTGTTGGAAAAGAAAGGGGAGATAGGTTTACTTAAAAGTGTGGGACTGAGCAGAAAACATCTGGTAATTGTGTTTGCCATAGAAGGGTTTATTATTGGTATTGTAGGGTTTGCTATAGGTTCCATTCTTGCTCTTGCAATTTCATACTTACAGAATAGATTTGGACTGATAAGCATTCCTGAGGAGGTTTACTACATGAGTAAACTTCCAATGGAGTTGAATGTGGAAAATTTCATTATAGGAGCTGTATTGACGCTGTCGCTTTCAGTGCTTTTCACGGTTTATCCTGCTTTGAAATCTGCAAAACTTTCTCCTACGGAGTGTTTAAGATATGAATAACAGAACGATAAACCTCATAGTGGCCAGATATTTTACATCTCGGAAGAAGATAGGGTTGATTTCCTTTACTTCTGTGATTTCGATTCTGGGTATTGGGATAGGTAGTTTTGCTTTGGTTGTAACAATGAGCGTGCTAAATGGATTCGAAAAGGAAGTTGCAGAGAGAGTTATTAATGTTGATTCTCATGTGAAGGTGTATGGAAAAGATATAAGTGAGTCAGACGTTAGAAATGTTCGAGATGTGTTAAGTAACGAAAAGGCTTTTAAAGAGCTATATCCCTATGTTTACTCAAAGGCTGTGATTTCTGCAAATGGGATGGAAAGTGTCGTGCGGGTGAAAGCGGTGGGTAGGTCAGCGCTCAGGAGGATATTTGCTCGTCGTAGCACAATAGTAAGAGGCAGTCCAGATTTTAAGTGTTTTACATCGGATTTACCAGGTGTAGTTCTTGGTTATCGGCTTGCGGATAAGCTGGGTTTGTGCGTTGGAGATACCCTTTATGTTATGAATCCTTTTTCCATAAGAGGGCTTTACAGTATGCCAAAGGTAAGGAGGTTTGTTTTATCAG
>QNCQ01000093.1 GCA_003645825.1 Fidelibacterota bacterium | reverse complement strand
GTCCTTTTGATGATAGATATATTTTTTGGCATGATTCAGTAGTATGGCGAACTGTTAAACGTGTCATGCGTCACATGCTGGAAGAGAATATTGGTATTGTTACAAGAAGACAACAATTACCTAATAAACCATGTAATTATTTTTTCATAAGCGAACATATAATTTCAGATGGACTGATAAGATCGGATAATAAAGGTTCTGAATCAATTTTCCCTTTATACCTTTACCCCGACAAAAGCAAAAATGACATATTCAACCAACACCCAACGCGTAAAGAACCAAATATCAAACCAGAGATTTTTGAAAAGCTTGAATCCATTTATAGGGAGAAGCCTGCGCCTGAGGATATTTTATACTATATCTATGCGGTATTTTACAGTAACATATACAGAGAAACCTACGCTGAGTTTTTAAAAATTGACTTTCCGCGAGTTCCATTCACTGCGAATTTTAATCTTTTCAAAAAATTGGCAGAGCTGGGCAAAATACTCGTAGAGCTTCATTTACTCAAGAGTCCATTACTTGATCCCCCAATAGCAAAGTACCAGGGGACTGGCTCAAATGATCGTATAGAGAAAGTTTACTATGACAATAAAAACAAAAGAATCTATATCAACAACGAAAAATATTTTGAGGGAATTGAGCCAGAAGTGTGGAATTATCATATAGGAGGATATCAGGTTTTAAGGAAATACCTGAAAGACCGTAAAGGTAGAATCATGGATGAAGCTCCACGCTATTGTAAAATTGCCACTGCATTAGCTAAGACCATTGAAATACAGAAACAAATTGACAGCATATATCCAGAGGTGGAAGAGGAGCTTGCTCAGTTTGATAAATAGCGGGTTTGAGAACCTGACTGAACGATTAGTAGTGGATAACCAGCCCACATCCGATGGAGACAGGATGACCATCTCCATTTGATTGCCTCACCGGGATACACGACGTCAGATAGTATATAGATGGGTATAGGGCATTCTTTCAAGGAGAATAAATTATGGTGTGACTATTCACTTAATCCTTGATTTTAAAATTTCCTCATATTTTTCTTTATCTATAGGACATTCCAGAAGGTCATCAAACTCTTTAACCGATAATTTGAGCTGCATTGCCATTGATTTATACGTCTTTTTTGGGATTGGTTTCCTGCCTTTAGGAATAGTGATTCTTGCTACTTTCTTTCCGCAAAGCAAGAACCACCCATTAAACTCTTTTCCTTTATTAAATCTAATACCAAGTTTATTTTCGCATATTCTCTTAACATCGAGAGTATGAAAGCTGGCATTCTTCATTTAATCTTAATAGACAATTTCCATAAGAAAGCTTTTATATCTTAGCCATTCGTCTGAAAAGTTATCATCGGCCATTAAGTCGTTATATAGCGATTCAATTTCATACTTTAGATTTTCTATTGCTTCTTTTGCGTCATCACCATATCCATACATAGGTAAATCAACTGACCTGGCTATATATCCTCCATCATCAGATTCAAGAATAACCATTAATGGTTTTTTCAGCCTTTTATTTACCAATGTATATATCGGGAAAGCTTTCGAGCCTAAGCATATTTCAGATTCAGGATTTTCATAAGATTCTGTACTATCTATTGAAAAATTAATTTTGATCTTATTGCTAACAGAATAATCTTCTTTGGGATTGAATTTAACTGAAGCAGAATTCTCTGTATCTGATATTTGTAACCCTAAAAATACGTTCCTTGGGGTGTTATAATGAATGATTTTTCTTCTCAACTTCTTCTGCCCCCTCCCTTTGAAATATCTGGTTTATTACTACTTATAATAGTTTTTTCTAATTCTTCAATTTTTTTCCCTAACCATGCATGAATACGTTTCGCATTCTCCAGATTTAAAATAATACCAGTTTCCACAAACCTGATAACGTTAGATAAGTAGTCTGGCGGTTCCATTTCTATCTGAGGACCCAAAGATCCATCATCATTAATAAGATGAGTATGTGAACGAGGAATTCCATATCTTTCAAGGTAAAAATTAATAATTATTTCTCCATGAGGGCCAACTCCGCCGTAAGCACCGTTAATATAAACCGGATTATAATTTTCAGAAAAATAATATTTAAAGGTTACTTTCTTTTGCTCGCCCATTTTATATCCTTCTTTGAAATTTTATAAAAAACCTGAATTACATAACATCTGGTGAAAAATATATTAAAAAAAATCTATTACCACAAGATAATCAATTTACGGATTTATTATTTATAATTAACCCCTTTTAAAAACGATTTTACCAAATATCAAGGAATTCCAAGAACTCACCAAGGAATCTCAGTCTGATTATATCAAATCTGCTGAGAATATTAAAATATTTACTTTATTCCCCATTTATTTCGTTATAAGCCTTTTCCAGTGTTTCCAGTTCTTTAAGAACAAAAGGAAGCATCTTTAATACCGTTGATAAACCTACAATGGGTATTGTAAGTATTATCGTATCTATAATTTCATCACGAGTAGCGCCTGCCTTTAAAGCCTTTGGAATTATTATTTTGATAGCATCTGGCGAAGGGCTATTAACCTGGATTGCAAGCATTATTAATTGTCGGGTTTTCTCATCAAGGCTCTTCCCAAGAGTGGAAACCATTTTCTGGTAATTCTTTACCACTTCCTTTCTGTTCTCCATCAGGAAAGTCAATCCGTCTTTATCCAAGTCTTCCCACTTAAAATTCTCCATTTACTCCCCACTTTATTCTAATGCTTATGTGACCTCTTCCAGCCATCCCCATTTGTCTTCAACATCTCCTACTTGCAGAGCTGTAATGTAATCATAAAGCTTTCTCGTAACCGGACCAGCCTCCTTACCATCCGCATAGAATTTATAAATCTTACCTTTATACCCCATGCTACCAATAGGAGTAATAACAGCAGCCGTACCACATGCCCCTGCCTCTACAAACTTACTCATCTCATCTACATGAATCCTTCTCTCCTCAACAGTATATCCAAATTCTTCCCTTGCAACCTGGACAATGGTTCTTCTGGTAATGCTATTCAGTATCGAATTGCTCTTTGGAGTTGCTATAACATTACCCTCGAACACAAAAAACACATTTGAAGCTCCTGTCTCTTCAAAATATTTATGTTCCTTAGGGTCAAGATAAACCACCTCGTCAAAACCTTCTTCTCTCGCTATCTTCAAAGGCCATAAAGAAGCCGAATAATTACCCCCGGCTTTCACATTCCCTATACCATTCGGGGCAGCTCTATCATACTCTGTCTCAACCTTCAAACTAATAGGTTTAAAACCCTGTTTAAAGTACGGTCCAACCGGACATACAAAAACAATAAAGAGATACTCCGGTGCTGGCCTTACTCCCAGATTTTCACCAATCCCAATCAAAAGAGGTCTGATATACAAACTTGCTCCATAGCCATAAGGTGGAACATAATCAGCATTTGCCTTTACTGCCTCCTTAACACCTTTCATAAACAACTCAATCGGTACCTCAGGCATCATAAGCCGCCGGGCGGACTGCTGAAACCTCTTTGCATTTTCAATCGGGCGAAACAACCATATTCTACCATCTTTCGAACGCTGAGCTTTCATCCCTTCGAAACATTGCTGCCCGTAGTGCAAACAAGGAGCACTCTCGTCAATTGAAAGCTTATTTTCAGTAACTAACCTACCCTCATCCCACTTTCCATCTTTCCAGTGAGCATGAAACCTATAAGCCACGTTTTTATGAGAAAAATCAAGTTTTGCCCAATTAGTGTTTTTTACATCCACCACACTTTCTCCTTCTTTCTATCAATTAAAAGCTTTGCATTCTTTGCGACGAACTCTGCACTTAATTCAAATTCCTTTACAAGTTCCCATGGAGCACCGCTTTCACCGAACCGGTCGCTCACTCCCATCATCCTGAACAAATACCCACTACTGGACACCTCAGGACTTTCCGAGAGCACTGCCGATACCCAGTTGCCAAAACCACCCTTTTGATGTTCTTCTACCGTTAGAATAATCCCTGTTTCTTTCGCGGCACGTACAATTGCTTCTCTATCAATAGGTTTAACGGTGTGCATATTTATAACCCTGGTCTCAAGATCGTATTCCTTCTTTAAAATATATGCTGCTCTCATTGCCTCTGGAACCATTGGGCCACAGGCAATTATTGTCAAATCCTCATTCTCATTCTCGTATTCGGAAGCCAGAATATGTTCGAAAGCATCTTTAAAATTATCCCTTTCTCCTCTAAATCTTATTACATTTGCCTTTCCAAAAATCCAAACGGTATTTTCATCTGTAACAACAGGAGTCGCTTCCCTTGCAAATCTGATGTACTTTGGTCCATTAATCTCAAACAAGAGATATTTTGTCGCTTTCTCTACCTCAACTGCATCACATGGAGCAACTACATGCATATTTGGCAAGCCGCAAATGTTGAAAAACTCTTCAAGCGCCTGGTGCGTAGCACCATCAGGCCCTACTGAAACACCACCATGCGCTCCAGCAACAAATACATTATGATTGCCGTAACAAACAGTTGTTCTCAATTGGTCCAAATTTCTCGCCGAAGCAAATACTCCATACGTGCCAATTACAGGCAGTTTTCCCTCCTTGGACAGTCCGGCTGCTACACATGTCATGCTCTGTTCAGAAATTCCCATACTTAGAAATCTGTGCTTACGTTCGGGATGGTTTTCATAAAATTTGCTTATAGTTATAGAACCTGATATATCCGCTCCAAGACATACTATTCTTGGATCATCTCCTACTTTCTCCAGTGCATTCCCGAAACCTTTTCTCGTAGGCTCCATCTCAACCTTCATAATGTCCATTTCATTCCACCAGTAATTCCGGCTAAACTTTGGAACCTTTTTATCAAGGTGCTCATCTACTTTCGTCTGATAGTCATTCGCTTTTTTAAACAATTTGTCAAGATCAAAGTAATTCTTTAATCCGAGTTCCTCAAGCCCCTGAATCATCAGGTCATAGTTCGGTGCTTTTCCATGCCAACCGGCTATATTCTCAGCGTAGCTTACACCTTTACCTTTAATTGTATCAGCAACTATCACGGTAGGTTTACCTTTAATTTTTCTCGCTTTGTCAAACGCCTGTATTATCTCATCGATGTTATGGCCGTCAATTCTGATTACTTCCCAGCCAAAAGCCCTGTATTTGTCCTCAATTGGCTCTATGTTCATAACGTCCTTTACCCAGCCATCAATCTGTAGCTTATTGAAGTCAATTATCCCACACAGATTGTCCAGCTTGTAATGTCCAGCTTCAAGAATAGCTTCCCAGATTTGCCCTTCCTGCTGCTCTCCATCTCCCATTATACAATAAACACGGTAATCTTTCCCATCAAGTTTACCGGCTAAAGCCTGACCAACAGAGATACTCAATCCCTGGCCAAGCGAACCAGTAGAAAACTCAACACCTTTACATTTCAACCAGTGAGGATGTCCCTGAAATGGGCTGAATAACTTCCGCAGAGTTACGACATCTTCCACATTAAAATATCCGCTCATCCCAAGTCCAATATAAAGTGCCGGTGCTTTGTGCCCGGTGCTGAAAATAACCCTGTCTCTGTCCGGCCAATCAGGATTTTTGGGATCATGCCTGATTTCCTTCAAATACAACACTGCAACAATATCCATTATGGACATTGTGCCACCAAGGTGGCCACTACCAGCGGCACACAGAGAAATCAAGTTGTAGCCTCTCATTATGTTGGCTAATCGCTTCAACTCTTCAGCATTATACTCCTTAACAACTTTGCCTGTTTTTGAATCTACTATTGGCATACCATACCTCTCTTTTAGACAAACAAAAGTTTGACAAATCCCGTGCCATACTCAATCTACAACAGTCATCCATGCCAATCACTCATCATTTCCTAAATTTGACAAACAGCCCCAACTTATTTTCCAAAATTAAAAATTTTAAGATTGACTCTTTTATTAATTTTATTTTTATTTAAGAAAATTCTTTGAGGGAAGAAATGAAAGGGGGAAAAATAACCAGAAGGGACTTCATCAAAACCCTTCCTGTACTGAGTACAGGTTTTTTAGTATCATGCAAACTGTTCAATCAATTCGATATTCTCATAAAAAGTGGTATTGTGTACGACGGAGAGAAGAACCAAATATCCGTTTGCGACATTGGAATCAAGGGGGATGTAATTAAAGCTGTCGAGAAACAAATTAATTCATCCGCAGACATAGTGATCGACGCAAAGGGTTTAGTAGTGTCCCCCGGATTTATTGACATACACACCCATACTGATATTGAGCTCCTTATTAACCCTACAGCAGATTCTAAAATAATGCAAGGTGTCACAACGGAGGTTTCGGGAAACTGTGGTTTCTCTCCTTTCCCCCTTAATGATCAGCAATACAGAGACTACAGAGATGAAATGAACCGCAAATATGGTGTTTCGCCAGCCTGGCACAGCCTGAGCCAGTTTCTGGAGCAAATTGAAATATCGAAACCGTCAATAAATTACCTGACGCTTACTGGTCATGGAAGACTCCGCAGTTACATCCTGGGAAATGAAAATATACAACCAAGCCCTGAACAGCTTAGAAACATGAAAGAACTTCTCCAGCAAACCCTCGAAGAGGGTAGTTTCGGACTTTCAACTGGTCTCGAATATAGTCCCGGATGTTTCGCCACAATAGATGAACTCATCGAACTTTGTAAAGTGGTAAAAAGATATGATGGGCTGTATGCAACTCATATGAGAAATGAAGACGATACCCTTTTGGAAGCGATCGATGAAGCACTCGAGATCTCCCGCAAATCAGGAGTAAACCTGGAAATATCTCATCTCAAAGCCTGCAAT
>QNCQ01000092.1 GCA_003645825.1 Fidelibacterota bacterium | reverse complement strand
TCTTTGTCGAAATAAATATCATCAGTTATATCGATTATGAATGGCAAATAACCACCGTAATTAGTAACTTTGTACGTACCGTTTACCCAGACATTAGCTACCTGCATTGCCCCCTCGAATTCTATAAAAATCTTACTGTTGGAATACTTTTTATCTATATTAAATTTTTTTCTATACCAGCATATACCCTGCCATTGATTGTTAACGACAAGCGGTTCTATCTTCGGTGAATGCGGTAGCTCAACTGTTTCCCATTTACCATCGTCGAAATCAATACGATAAAAATTACTATCAATGGTATTTGTACCACATCTAAGAAATTTCCACCTTTTATTAAAATTTATATCTCTTTCAAAGTTGTCATCATTAAAGTTTTCAGTACAATTCGTCAGTAATATCAGGTTCACCAGAAGTAAAATTGCTTGCACTGATTTACATACTTTCATCTTGTCCTCGTTTGGATTTTTGTTTGATTGTAAAATATTATTTCAAAAACAGAACTTTTTTTGCTTCTACAATATTATTTGAAATAAAAGTGATCAAATACACTCCGCTACTGACCAATTTACCGTCTTCATTTTTACCATCCCAGCTGACAATATACTCACCACCGTTGTATTTGCCTTTGACCAATTCCTTAACTATACCACCGCTTAAATCAATTATATCTATAGTTACGTTCGAATTTTCAGGAATATTATACTTTACATATACCCTGTTATTGAATGGATTTGGATAAATATTCCTTATAGCGTATAGTTTTGCTTTCTCAACTTCAGTCTTTATTTTATTGTATCCGGGTTCATTAAAATAAACCCAATGAAGGGTTGTATCGTTTACTTGAGTTAGTAACGAACTAGTTATAACCAAACGACGCTTGTGGACATTTTGTTCTGTATAACCTCCTCCGTTTATGTTTTCTATATAGAAGGAGTAATTTAAACTGTCTCCTGCTTTTAATCCTGATTTAGGGATATATAGTGTCCCGGACCAGAATGAACCATTATATACGCTATTCTCCTCTCGGTGTAAAAAAAAACTGGTTTTATTCCAGCTTAGCTGTCCGGATGTTATTGTAGAATCTCCCCTCAAACCAACCGGACCGTTCACCTCAGGATCAAAAATTCCACTTTTCATTAATTTTGCCAGATTAACCCGAAAAAAAATTGCCAAATAATTATCTTTTACCTCATAAGGCTTCCAGTACTGGGGTAATGCCTCACCGGTAGAATTATAGAATTGAATTGGTAAAATGGTATCATTTTCTCCTGCTATAAATATTCTTGTATTACCTTTTCCCTGAAAAGGTAGTATCGGTCCTTCCCAACCCAATCTCAAATACGTAGGGCGATTCCTATTATAACCAGTCCAGAATTTATAAAGAAGTGTATCACCTGGCCTCACTTCGAATACCACCTGCCAATAATCACCCTCTATATTCTCCATAATAAGTTCAGAATCAGAATACCATGATAGTTTTCTTCCATCAGGTAAAATGTCCAGTAAACTGTTTTTTAATTCCCCTCTAACCTGAACAAAGTGATAAGGCCTAAGTGTATCATAGTGGGTTGAAGTATTTAGACGCAACTTTACATTTATTTTAATAGTGTCCTCAGGAGTTTCTGAAAAAATATCAAGTGACTCTAATGCATTCCCTTCAAAATCAAAAAGAGCATTGTTTTCCCAGGCTGAACCCATATTTGGGGTACTAATCCATGTTGGTGCCCAGTAGATTACACCAATTCCTTTATTATTTTTGACATTCTTCACAATTGTAATCAGGTCCTTTAGGAACTTTGCCTGACCTTCAACTGTAGCAGGATAGCCACTATGTAATTGGTCAATACTGGAAACTATATTTCCAACTTTATCAGCATTATCTAAGGTCCATGGATAAGCAGTCTCTACGACAATAATTTCTTTGTTATAGCGGACAGCCAGATCGTTTAGATTATATCTCAGGTCATTGAGGGTTCCATGCCACCATGGATAAAAAGATAACCCAATAAAATCAAAATCAACATCATGCTTCAACAAATTATCAAAAAACCAGCGTGCACCTTTGTTATCACCGCCGCGATCAATATGGATCATTATTTTAATACTATCACTACCCGGGCCGGCTTCTTTCACACCTCTAATTGCCTCCTTCAGTAGAGCCGTAAACTTTTGCCATTGCTCAGGAGTGTCATACGATCCTCCTACTCTACCATCAGGCCATAAAAACCCAGGAGTGATCTCATTACCCACTTGGACAATGTCAGGCATTACTTTATTTTTATAAAGACATGAGATTACATCTCTGGTATACCGGTAAACACTGTCTTTCAATTCCTCGAAAGACAAATCTTCCCAAGCTTTGGGCTTGTATTGTTTACCCGGATCAGCCCAGGTATCAGAATAATGAAAATTAAGAAGAAAATACATATTATGGCTTTTTATCCTCTTTGCCATATGAATGACTTTTTCCAATGTATTATAATTTTCACTGGGAGTATGCCATAATTTTAACCTTATTGTATTCATTCCATGATCTTTTAAAATGTCGAAAGGGTCCTTAACCTTGCCCCTGTCTCTATAAACCCCACCATTATCCTCTACTTGCGGAACAAAAGAAACATCACCTCCCTGGAAAAAAACTTCTCCACCGATCGCAAATGAGAAAAGCAAAATGGATATTAGAAAAACAGCGGCATTACTTTTTAACAAAAGTATACTTTTCATATATTCTCCACAAAAAATAGGCGGGGAGGTGACATCCAAAACAGTTCCTCCCACGCCAGCCAGTCATATTTACCTTATAAGAGTTACCTTTTTAACAATATTCTTACCGGACGTAGAAATTTTTACAAAATATATGCCCGAGGGTAACGGCATACCCGAATCATTTTTACCGTTCCATCTGAGAGCGTAGCTACCCGGAGAGAATCTATTATCAATTAATTTACGCACAACTCTACCTGTTATATCATAAACAACTATTTTAACTCTATCCTCTTTCCTTAATTCAAAGGCTATATTTGCCGAAGGATTGAATGGATTTGGGTAAATTGAATTCAAAGTGAAAGCTTCAGCAATAGCATTATCGTCAGAATCGATTGAAAATGGGGTCCAGAGATCAGGGGCTTCCTCTACTGGTAGATCACCATCCTTCCATTGTACAACGGGGAAGGAATAAGTATTTGGCCAGATAACTGTATCTTCAGCAACAGCTACTGGTCTAATAAACTGGCAATAAGCTCTACCAAAGGTGAATCCTCCCCCATTTTCTATAACTCCGCTTTCGCTTGAATATTGTATATGAAAACTCACTCCAAATGTAGTAGGTGGTTCAAGATGCATAGTTCCCGAATATATTAGATCACCATCCGTATCGCTGAGCTGTATTCTCGAACCGTATATAGGTAAACCCTGAGTTAACGGCATGAGGCAACCTGTAAATGTTACCCATACAGTATCTGTTCCAGGTCTAAATAGGGGATTGGCAGGATTTGTTTCTTCACTGGTTGCTGGTGTCATGTCTACGTTGAAGGTTATATCGATAGGTTCCTTAATTACCCCTTCAGGAGGTAATCCGTTAAAGAAATTATATTCGAAATCATAATCACCCGGAACGCTTTGATCTGCGCCAGAGGTATAGGTATAATACCTGTTACCTGTTCCTGTAACAGATGGTTCTTCCCAGTACTGAAGTAAATTCAATCCAGGAATATAATTTTCACTTTCAGGATCGATTCTTGATGAATCCCATAGAATGACATATTTATATTCAAGTTCTGCACCAGGTGCCTTTTTAAAATCAGACTGACCAACAAAATATCTTAGAATTGGGTTATAAGTCATTCTTATAGCGTTGTCTATATTCCATCCACGTGCACCATCAATAACTATACTATCAATTGATCTATCAAAAAATCCAAGCATCTCCAGAGCTTTTATATTTAACTTCCAGGTAACAGTTGCCTCTACCAGATTTCCACCTGAGGGTGGAGTATCATTAAAATAGACCCAATGTATCGTGGTGTCATTTAAACTGCTAAAAGTAAACCACCTATCGGATATACTTTCCCATATCTCACCACTACCAGATTTCAGGACGACAAATTTATAACTCTGTGTTGTTGACCCAGGAGTAATGTCACTTACAGGTATGTAGGCAACTCCAGAATAGAACGATCCATTTAAAATGCTGCCTTCCTCACGGAATAGTTCAACATCCGTATCCCAGGCACCACCATTTGTGTCTATAGGGGCACCTCCACGAACCACCACTCTATCATTTTCAGGATCAAATTCCTCAGTTTCTATAAGTGCTGCCATATTGACTCTGAAATAAACAGCTACAGTATCTTCTTTTTCTTCATATGGCCTCCAGAATTGATCCCGTGTTTGCTCGGTACTATTATAGTACTGCACTTTTAGAACGGTATCCTGGTCTCCAGAAATAAAGATCCTGTTTCCGCCACCATCAACCGGGTCAACTGGTGTTAAAGGACCTTCCCAACCGTTCCAGAAAAACGTCCCTGTTGAATTATCAAAACCTGTCCAAAATTTATACTTAAGAGTATCGTCGGGATTCATCTGGAAAGTAGCTATCCAATAATCCCCACCAATATTTTCCATTTGAATACCTTCACCAGGATTCCATGAAATTTGTGGATTCGTAGGTCCAGTACATTCTCCCAAAATCCATGCTACGTGATTTTCCGACAAAGTGTCAAGGTTCGTTGAAGTATTTAAAATCATTGTTACATTAATGGTCTGGGCATCGAGCCCTGAAAAAATAAAGATCATAGTAATGCCCAGAACCATCATCACCTTTAAGTTAAACTTTTCACTCATTCTAACGCCCTCCATTTACTACTTAATTAAAAATTCTATGGATAATCCCTCGACATCTGGTAAATGTTTCATATATTGGAATGAATATCCAATCTTTATCCCATACCGACTCAGTTCTGTTAAATCTATACCTATCCCCACTGTACCGCCCTTTTCACTATTCTCTAAAAATAATTCACTATTACCTGCACTTAAGTTTATGATACCATTGAACAAGTAAAATCCTATACCTACGTTAATATATTGGGAGTTAAAATTCGGGTTAACCCCCTCAATGGCAACCTGAAATCTATTTGAACCAAATAAAATCTTTTGCCATGAAATGCCTATTTTCATCGTAGTGGGCAAGTCGAAGTAATCCGTCTTTAACTCTGCCACGATATTGTCATTGTTACCCTCAATTGTCGGTGCTACATCAACAAACGCATTAAGGTCTTCCCCTGTGATTTTCATTGCTGTACCAATATTTGTAATACTTACACCGAGCATTATCCCATCAAATGGTGTTTTAAATAGCGTGCCTAAATCAATTGCTATATTTGAGGCAGAACAGTTATATATCTTTTCACTGATATATTTGATATTCGCGCCAATGGAAAATCTATCAGTTAGTCTCATCGCATAAGCGAATCCAGCTGAAGAAAAGGTAGCAGAATAGGTTTCTCCAGTTCCATATTGGTTATTATAAGTTGTAATCTCGATATCTCCGGATCTCAACACTGTCCCATTCAAACCTATAACTCCATAGCGTCCAAGAGGTACAATCGCACTTGCATAACTAAAATCAAGAATAGATAACCATGGGGAATGGTAGAAATAAAGAGACTTATTACTAAAATTGGCTATACTTCCTGGATTCCAGTATATTGCTGAGCCATCGTCAGCAACAGAAACAAATGCTCCTCCCATCGATATAGCCCGTGTTCCCACTGGAATATTTAGGAATGCTCCAGATACTGTTCCTACCTTTTTTACCTCTACTGGAAATATGCTATGTACGCAAAGCGCTGTAATAATAAATAATATTGGAATTTTACTTTTTATCATTTCATACCTATCTTATTTTATTATGGCAAACTTTCCAACTTTTTGACCTATTCCTGGAGCGTCAATATGATAAATATATAACCCATATGATATATCAAGATTTTCCATACTGGTCAGATCCCAGATTTCCATTCCATTATCAACTGTGGAATTGTGTTCTATCACATCTATCAATGTACCATCCACGCTATAAATCCTGATTGTACAAACGGGAGGTAACTTAATAAAATGTATTTCACGTGGTCCTCTTCCACTTCTGTAGGTGTTCTTTGGTTCCCATGGCACTGTCGCAACATAAGGATTCGGCACTACTCTAATACTATCGAGCGTTCTTTTAGCTAACTCTTTGGATAATGATGGCCCCTTAACACTGAATCTATAAACATCATATGATAAAAACGGTTTTTTCAGATAGATATTCAAAGTATCGCCAGGCCGTGGATTTCTCTTATTAGCTTTCGGCACAAGGAAAAATTGCCAGGTATAAACTAGATCGCCCGATATACTCTTTTCTAAGAATAATATTATATCGGTCTCATCAGGATCGCGTGGGTTTACAGACAATCTACCATCCGATCCATCCAGTTCTGCAAAGGCAAATTCAATATCCTCACCTGTTGTTATGTTTATAATTTTAAAATTAACATCAACGGCTGGTAGAGGTATTCCAACTATGGTTGTATCCTTCGAAGTTGAAATACCAGGCTCACCAATGATTATTCGGTAATCATGCGGCATTTTTACTCCCTTAATACCCGGGAAATTTAGGGGAGCAAAATCATAGTCATATATATCATCGTTATTCCATCCTGATTTTTCTGGATCTATTTCAATATTGGATTCATTCATAAAAGATAATTTTAATCCATCAAAAATCGGAATATCAGAATCATTACCATATAAAACCCAATTATCAATTCTTTTTTCATCCTTAGTAATATC
>QNCQ01000091.1 GCA_003645825.1 Fidelibacterota bacterium | reverse complement strand
CTATAGGAGACTCTCTTGTAGTGCGAAAAATTAACTCCGGTATTAAGGAAATTTTCATTTCTGTCCCATATGAGACTGTCGAAGGCCGAGCTTCTGTAAATCTGAAAGCTTTCTATAAAAATTGAATAGCTGTTCTCTATTGGACGAGATTTATATGGTGGATATTTTAGTAATCCAATTTCTGCGGAGAGTTCACTTTTGCCTATAATATCATTTATTTTCAATTCCATATTGAATTTGGATGAAATATCGATTGTTCGGTTAAAAATATATTTGCCTGACCATATTAACTTTTTTTCTGTGAAGCTGTATCCTAATTTTAATCCGTAGTTATTTTGTACTGGCATCGAGAACCCCCGGAAAGCATAGATTCCAGAAGTTAAACCATCCATATTGTTGTACCAGATAAAAGGTAGTACAGAAACTGTGAATTTGTTCTTCTTTTCAGGTTTGAAAAAAGGTGCAATTTCAATCTTTGGTTTCATTGAATTATTAACATAGGTGTACTCTGGGATGTATTGATATGGATCAATAGTTATTTGTGTTGGCTTCTTTTCTGATATAAACTCAAAAGTAAAGGTTTTTCTTTCTGGTTTTATCCATTTTTTCAATATGGTATCCTTTTTTGAATAAGCTTCTATGTAAACCGGAGTGACGGCTGCCCCAAGATTTTTTATGAGCACGATTGTTTTATATTTTCCCTCTTGTTTTTCATGTTTAACTCTGTCTATTGTATAGCCTGGAAGTTTGTTTCCATCTATCATGTCATTAAAAGCCCAGGATAAATCTTCTTTCGTTGCGTTTTCAAATATGTTTTTTAAGTCGTAAAAATTCGGGTGCTTATATCGCCATTTTTCAAAGTATATTTTCATCGCTTTGTTAAATTTTTCTTCACCTAAGTATGCTAATAGTCCTCTAAAAATGATTGCTGGTTTGCTGTATGCGCAAACTGAATATAAGATATTAGTTGGATATTGCTCCGAGTAGAGCGTACATGGCAGATCCCACCTGTTTTCTATAGCTGTATAGTATTGGACTTGTAAATAATAGAGATGGTCTATGTTTCTGGTGAAAAGATTTATGGGAAAGTTCATCTTTAATAGTTGATTGTTCCTGCCGTATTTTTCGACCATGTATCTATCTTCGGAAAAAGTATTTAGTCCCTCATCCATCCAGGCAGAATGTCTCTCATCCGTTCCAATTATTCCGTAAAACCAATTATGTCCAACTTCGTGTGCAATTACCATTTCCTGTAACCTTTCATTTATCATCGTACTGCAGACTGTAATGTTTGGATATTCCATACCCCCCATACCGCCAAAACCGCCATCAACTGCAGATGCCTGATTATAAGGGTATTCCATGTACCACTTGCCGTAGTAATATAGCGCATCGTGTATGAATTCGATGCTTTTTTCCCACATTTTGTGATGTTCTGGTAGAGCGAAGCTCCATAAGGTAACTTCTCTTGTTGAATCGTGAGTGATATATTTGCCCTTCTGGACAATAAATCTTTTATCAGCGAACCAGGCGAAGTCATGTACATTTTTTTGATGGAAATGAATTGTCTTAAGTTCTTTTGAACTCTTATATCTATTTTCATCTTTCTTCCACTGTTTTACTAATTTATCGCGCTTCTTTACTGATAGGCTAAAAAACTTATTCCCTTCTTCCGCTAAGGAGTCAAGCCATATCCTCTCCGACTCAGTTTGCAAGTCACCAGTAGCAGCTACGATATAATTTCTTGGTAGAGTAATATAGACATCGTACGTTCCAAATTCACCATAGAATTCTCCAACTTCCAGATAGGGGTATGTATGCCAGCCAAGTTTGTCATACACAGCTATTTTAGGATACCATTGAGTCGTTTCGTAATGTTGTCCTTTATGCAGTAATCTTGAAAAAGGAGAAGGATATTTCATTTCCCATCTCAGGTAAAGCTTGATACTATCGCCAGGAAATAAAGGCTCGGGTAATTTTACTCTTGCCAGGTCGGGACTACCCATGTCGAAAATCAGGCTGAGATTTTCACCATTGGCTTTTATTGTATCTACCTTTATCCAGCCCCGGTCCTTTTCGTCGGATAGTAAGAACTTAGCCCCGCCAAACTTCTTAAGTTGTCTGGCGTAAGCTGAGGTAGTGTCTTTGTAAGCATTTGGCATAAGTAGAAAATGGATTTCGTCGAGAGTATCGGGTGAATTATTCTTGAAGGTTGTCCATTGGGACCCTTCTAAAGTATGCAGTGAGTCGTTGAGTGTTACATGAATTTCATATTTGACATAGTTTTGCCAATAATCATTTCCGTAAGCACACAATATTAGAAAAAATGTTGATATGGAGAAAATTAGGCTTCTCTGAAATTTTTTCACAACGGCCTCCGCTTTCAATGGTATTTTTAGATTTCCAGACTCAAAAAGAGTTGTCAGATTTTACAAATTTTATTTCTAATATTTGCTCTTCTTTTTTTAAGAATAACCTTATAATTTTAGACAATTATGAGAGTTATTCATACCGCGGACATACACCTGAAAGATTCCAGTGATGAAAGATGGCGGGCTCTAAAGAAAGTTATCGAGCTGGCAAATGAAAAAGAATGCGATGTGATAACTATAAGCGGAGACCTATTTGACAATACCGCTCAAGCTGAAAAGTTACGTGGGGAGATAAGAGAGCTTTTCGCCAATACTAAAGCAAGGGTTTTAATTATCCCGGGCAATCACGATAAGAATGTTTTCAGGAGTGGATATTTCTTTGGGGAAAATGTTCATATCTTTGAGGATTTTAGTAAACCCTTGGTAGTGAGAGAATGTTGCTTTTGGGGGTTGCCATATTCAGATAGTTCTGGACAAGAAGTTCTTCGGAAACTATTCAAATTAAAAGATAAAATTGAGTCAGCCAGATCAGAGGCTAACAAACATTTCTTACTTATTCACACGGAGCTACTCGATGATGTATTTTTGCCTTCAGATTATGGAGATGAAGGGGAAGGCCGTTACATGCCGGTCAGGCTTTCGTATTTTGAAGATATTGGACTTGATTATGTGCTCGCTGGGCATTTCCATACTAATTGCTCAATAAGAAAAATACCGCCCAGCTGTTTTTTTATTTATCCAGGCTCACCTGTATCTATTACCCGAAAAGAGATTGGGAAAAGAAAGGTTGTGTTTATAGATACTGAGGCTGGAGCTATTGATGAGATGCAATTGGATAGCTTTCACTTTGAAGAGATAAATATTTTCCTAGATCCGTTTGATGAATGTTTGCCCATAGACAGAATTAAGAATAGTCTTGATAATTTGGATAGGAATGCTTCTTTGATACTAAAAGTTTCGGGATACATTGATAGCAGGAAGTCTGGTGTAAGTGAGAAATTGCTATGGGAACAAATTCATAAGTTAGTGGAAGAGCAAAAAATTTTACTTGCAGAAGAGGTGCATACTGAATATAAAGATGTGGGGATAATCTTGAGTGATGATATATTCAAAAATTTCAATGAAAGACTGGGAGAGGAAGATATAGATCCTGAAGCTAAGGATCGTTTAAGAAAGCTTTTAATTAGGGCAATGACAGAGATATTGTAGATGAGAATAAAAGAGTTTAAAATAGAAAAATACGGCCCTATCTCTTCCAGAAAGAGTTTTGTCCTTAAAGATTTTAACGTTTTTTGGGGCAAAAATGAGGAAGGTAAAACCCTAACAATTGAAGCTCTAATCAAGCTTCTTATTGGTAAATACTCGAGGAAGTTTGAAAATATAGATCGTGTAGAGGAAGTGCCAATCGGCTATGTGGTTATGGAAAGTAATGAAGGAAAGGAGCTTATTTTCCCAAATGAAGGTGTTCTGACCGATATTTTAGGGATAAGTACTGGGGATTTCAGAAATATTTTCTTGATAAGAAATAGTGATCTTTCTATATCTGACGAGGAGAATTTTTATTCATCCATTGTCGATAAATTAACCGGATTGAATCTTGAGAGAATAAGAAGAATAAAAGACAAAATATTTAGTATAGTTAACCTTACTCCGAACTTTCAAATAAAGAACACTGTGGATTCGGGGAAGTTAAAATCACGTTATGAAAGTGCTAAGAAGGTTCTTACTGAAATTGAAAAGCTGCTTAAAGAATTGCAAGATAAGGATTTTGATAGAATAGAGCTGGAGATAGTAAAAGCAACTGATGAGATAGAACAAGTAAAGGAAAATATAGAACAACTTGAAAATGCGCGAAAGAAAAGAAATCTTCAAAATGCTCTTAAGATTATAGGAGAATATCACAATGCAGCTAATAAGCTTGATGGTTTGTTAAAAATAACTCAGGCGGAGCCGAAACGACTTATTGAAAGTCAGTCTTTTGTTAGAACGAGAAAAGAAGATGTTAACGATGATAAAAAAAGGCTTGAAAGTATTGAAAAGGAATATTCACAGGAGCTTGAAAAACTAAACGGAAAAAGGAATTTACTCAGTTCATTTGAAGATAAAAAATCCAAACTTGATGTATTTAAGGAAAGGCTTAAATCCTATATAGAAAAATATGAAAAATACGAGGGATTTGTATCCTTTGAGAAAAAGACACTTAATATTGTGGTTGTTTCTGCTTTGATCTTATTAATTTCAATTTTGGGGATGATAGTTAGAGCTGGGAGTTTATTTCAGGTAACGTTCATCATTTCTGGCGTTATTTCTTTGTTTTTGGGTGGGGTGAAAATTTATAATGCATGCAAAGGCGCGTACCTTAGTAAAGTGTTTTCGAGTTTAAAGAATGAGCTTATAAAATTGAACATTGAGAAAGATACTTCTAATTGGTGCAATCACGAGGAAATTTTAAGAAGCGTAGCTTCCTTTGAGGAAAAGTATGAAGATTTGAAAAAGGATATCGAATATACCCAAACAAAAGTGAGCAATATGCATAGTAAAATAAATGAATTGAGAACTAAGATAGAGAGTGAGATTAAGGATATAAATGACAAAGAATCAGAAATAAGAGGGATACTTTATGAGGCGGGGGTTGAGAGCGTAGATGAATACACAAAAAAGCTAAATGAAAAACGGGTTTTGGAAAATAGTCTGGTTGGTTTTATACAGAGTTTGAAGACCATTTATCCAGAGATGAATTTGAATAATATTACTGAGTGGGAAAAAGCTTTATCACGATTTGAGCCTTATCCAGAACTTCCAATAGATATTGAGTATTCAGAAGAAAAATATAGCGAATTGAAGGAAAGATATAAACAACTTGAAGAGAAACTTCAATACCTTGAGAGTTTGAAGGATTCTTATAGTGATAAATTTAGATCTATAGAAAGGGAAGCTCAGAGTGTGTTGATGAATACAGAGGTTGTTAATATTGGTTCGCTTGCGGACCTTGAGAAAATCACAGGTGATCTAAAAGAGTTTATTCGGGATGTGGAAACTTCCATAGAAGATGGCAAGAAGGTTATAAATATACTTGAGAAAATGGAAACTGAAAGGAAGGCTGAGATTTCGGAACTCTTAAGTAATGAAAGTTCTACTGTGGAGTACTTTAAGTTTTTCACTGACAACCTTTATAAAGAAATTTTGTTTGATACGGATGAGAAAAAGATAATCGCTGTAAGAAGTGATGGGGTAAGACTTTCAAGTGAAAAGCTTTCATCGGGCGCTTACGATCAACTTTATCTCGCAATCAGGCTTGGACTTGCAGAAAAAGTGTTTCAGGATTCAAAGGGGTTTTTCATAATGGATGACCCATTTATAAAGTCTGACCCTGTACGTCTTGAGAAGCAGCTTGCAAAACTTACCGAGCTTTCAGAAAAAGGCTGGCAGATAGTATACTTCTCAGCTAAAAGTGAAATTCTTGAATGGGCAAAGGAATTTTCTGAAAAGAACAGCGAGAGATTTCTATTAGAGCCAATGCCTGGATCAAGTTCCTATGTATTTGACCGTGATAGCAAAGATTCTTCTTTTAGTCCATCTCAATAGGTGTCTTTTTGACTACTTAAATATGAGGATATTATTCTCTCCATTTACTGAATATTGTTAAATTTGTCCAGTTTGTTGCAGCTGGAAGGGTGGGGAGCTGTGAGTCAGAGGACAGTTGGAATCATTTGTGTTGTAACTGCTGCTATGTTGTGGGCGATTGAGCCTGTTGTAGCACGTTATGCATATAGGACATCAAATTATTTTGAGACGATTACAGTAAGGTCAATAGTCTCAACATTTCTTGCTTTCACATACTTGATAATGACACGAAATCTTAAAAACTTGCGTGTTGAGAAGGTTCATATTCCTAAATTGGCTTTCATTGGTTTAGCGGGAACGGCAATAGCTGATCTACTTTATTATTATTCGTTTACTAAAATACCAATTCTTAATTCTGTTCTTATTGCGCACATGCAACCTATTTTTATTGTATTGTTTGGGTTTATCATTTTCCGCGAGGAAAAATTAACTGGTGGAGATTTTTTGTTTATTGCAGTTATGATAATTGCTGGGATTCTTGTTACAACCAGAAACATTGAAAATTTTAAAACTTTGAGGTTAGGTACTTATGGAGATTTGCTGGTTCTTATTTCGACAGTTGCCTGGGCTATTTCTGGGATAGTGGCTAAGAAGCATTTAACAGGAATACCTACAGGGATATTGGTATTTTATAGATATTTGATCGCTTCTATGTTTTTAGGTTTATTGTCTTTGAAGTTCGGTGGGATGAAATTTAGCAATTTCTACCAGGTTATTAGCGGTTTGATAATTTTTACTGGGATTACCCTTTACTATGAGGGGCTTAAAAGGTTAAAGACTGCAATTACATCTTCACTGGAGTTAACATCTCCCTTGTTTGCTTCTCTTCTTGGATATATATTTTTTAAAGAATCAATTACTTTTATGCAGTTCGTAGGGCTTATTTTGATTTTTGTGG
>QNCQ01000090.1 GCA_003645825.1 Fidelibacterota bacterium | reverse complement strand
GGAAAGGTTTCCATCTACACTGCAGCTTACTCCAGCGGTGAGATTGTCCAGCATGAGTTTCAAGGTGGGGATATAACAAATTCTGCAAACTATGAGGCGTCCACATTTGCTACCCATTCGTCTGCGAATGGGAGTTTTGGACTTTTTGTATCCCCGGTGGATGTGGATGGAGATGGATACAAAGAACTTGGGGTTTCTTATCTAGAGGGAAGTGGGATAGGTGCAACGATATATGAATATGAGGAGTTTCGAGAACTGTTCTTTTCAGAGTACATCGAAGGCTCGGGGCAAAACAAAGCACTGGAGATCTATAATCCCAAAGAAGAAGCCGTGGATTTAAGTCAGTACGCTATTCTGACAGCTTCAAATGGAGGAAAATTCTATGACCCTGCTCCTCTTTCTGGAATTCTTGGTCCGCATGAAACCTATGTTATTATCCATCCTGACTGGGATTTGCCTTTGCTGGATTCTGCTGCTATAGTAGATACTGCATGGGGAGCCTATGCTACTTATTTCAATGGCGATGATGCCAGAGGATTAGCGAAATTGGTTTCTGGTACTTGGGATGATGGAACATGGGAACTGATCGATGTTATTGGAGATACGACAGGAGATCCTGGTAACGGTTGGGATGTCGCAGGTGTATCCGAAGCAACAGCTGAGCATACATTGATTAGAAAGCCAAGTATAACTTGTGGTAATGCTAACTGGACTGCTTCTGCTGGTACGAATAGCGAAGATTCAGAATGGATTGTATATGACCAGGATACATATTTTGGTCTCGGCTATCATCCAGAACCATATATAGAACAAGCAGCTAATGGAAATCTTGATCTTACTTGGGAATTTAATACTGCTGGTGAGTCTGGTACAATTGGAGTAGCGGATTCAACAAGTTCTGCGTGGGGCAGTGATGTAGTCGTGTACACTGATGATGCATATACTGGAATTGCATATGTTCCCGATATGTACAAGTCAGATATCTCTGTGGCAGCCGATTTTTATTTAATAGGGCCGACCAGCGCTGATGCTCCACTGTATCAGGGGCTGGTAGTGAAGACTCATGCCTCTGATTTAGCATATTACAGATTTGTTTATAGAAATTCATCCAGCTCTAATGGTCAGTTAAAGCTACAGGGTTATGATGGTTCCTGGCACATCAGCCAGGCCTGGAATCCGGGAGTTGATTTTGACACTATCAGAACTGGATGGCATAGGCTTGAGATTAGGGTAATTGGTAATGATTTCTATGCTTTTTTGGATGGGAAAATGTTGCCTGGATGCCCATATCATGATGATTCACCGTTCCTTATGGAAGGACACCCTGGGGTATACGTTTATAACTCATCAAACGGGAGGGTAATATTTGATAATTTTGTTGCAAAAACAGCAGAAGAGCCCCCGCTTGCTTATGCTGGTGAGGATCAGTTGGTTACGGCGGGCGATGTTGTAACTCTGCATGGAGAAATATTGAATGCCTTGCCGGGCAATAAAGCTGTTTGGAGACAGATAGGTGGTCCTGCCGTTACTCTGAGTGATTCAAGCGATCTAAATGCAACTTTTACTGTAACTGAAGAAGGGGTATATACTTTTAAACTGGAAATTATTGAGGGGCCTTACTGTGGCCACTCTGATGAGGTAGTCATAAGCACTAAGGTTCCAGATGAGGATATAACTCTTGATTTTGAAGATGATTCAGATCTTGCGAACTGGAGCTATTGGGACGAATCCAATCAGTGGACCTCAAAAGCTTGGGATGAAACAGGAGGAGTAGATGGTTCTGGCGCCCTGAAATTTTCAGATGCAGGATACGGTTTTCTTATGAAGAGACCCATAAAAGCTACACCAGGATCTGCATATAAACTTACCATTGATGTGAAAGTCACCGGTTGGGATGATCCAAATTATCAGCTATATCTTTCCGTGGAGGGGCTTACTGGAAATCCCGATAGTGTACCAAAAGTTATGTTGAACGGTCTCTCCGATTTTACAACTGTTACCCTCTGTGGTATTGCAGAAGATGATTCAGGATACATTAAAATATATGGTTCCAACGCTCACGTTTCCAGTAATGTCTGGATTGATAATCTAAATTGGGATGATAATGCTGAGTCATACACAATTTCAGGGGTAGTTACTCTAGAAGATGCAGGAGACCCAAGTGATGTTTCAATCTTCCTAAAAGAGTTTGCTAATATTTGGAAAACCAATCCAGATGCTGCTGGAAATTACAGCTTAGAGATGGTTCCGTACGGTGAGTATACGCTCGTTGCTACGAAACCCGGGTATATCGACTTCGTACTACCGGGTCTTGCATTGGAAAGCGATACGATTATTGACATCACACTGGTTCCGGGTGATCTGAACCTAACGTTTGAGGATGACTCTGATGTGGATAACTGGGGAGTCGTAAATTTCGAAAATCTATGGACGTCTGTTATCTGGCAAGAACATGGTGGGGTAGATTCTACCGGGGGGCTTTTAATTAAGGATATTGGACTGGGACTGGCGACGGAAAGAAAGGTTTTTGCTACCCCCAGCACCTACTTTAAACTCTCTATCGATATGAAGGTAAAAGGTTTCGAAGATGGTACTCCGCTGTATGTGGGGATACATGGAATAAGCAACACCGATGTAGTGAAAGATGTTACACCACTTACGAGTCCTGATACCTTTACTACTGTAACCCTCTATGGAATAGCTACTAACTCTGAAGGTTATTTGCAAATTTATAATACCAACACCCCTATGGGAAAAGATTCGATATGGATTGATAATCTAATCTGGGATATAGAGGCAGAAATACCAACCTATACACTTTCTGGTACCGCCAGTTTGTCCGATGGAGCCGAACCATCCGATATAGTTATTAGATTTGAAAATTATGAAGAGTTTTTCTGTGATACTACCGATGCTTCCGGAAGTTACGTGATCGAGAACATCCCAGCTGGTACCTACACTATAATTGCTTCTAAGTTTGGATATAAGGATTTTGTTGCTGAGAATTATATAATAGAGGGCGATTCTATTCTTGATCTCGAATTAATTAGAAATCAGCCACCAGTAGCAGTTGCTCCTACCGATATTGAGAATGCCAAAGTTGGGTATTCCTATATACTCGATGCTTCAGGTTGTTATGATCCTGATGGAGACTTGATTAATTATAACTGGTTTGCTTCAAGTGACACCGTGATTTTTGAAGTCTATCACTCCGGTAATGCGGGATTCAGGCCTGAGAGAACAGGCTCTTATACATTTTACCTCTACGTTGATGATGGCACAGATGTTAGCGATACTGTTTCTGTTACTGTTAATGTGACTCAGGAAGCTGATCCACCAGAAAAGCCATTTAAGTATGCTGGTTCGTTTATAAAGAAACCGATAGATGGTGCACAAGGGGTTGTTGTTGATCCAGAGGGTAAAATATGGGGAGGATGGTATTACCATAACGATAGGTTGAGCGTTTACTATCCCGATGGTACCGAGGCAGTCTTTAATCCAATACTATATGGTAAGATAGGAGATACGGAATATTCGCTTGGGAAATGCTATGGTATGGCTATAGATGCTGATGGAAATGTATACTTTGGTGATACCGATAATGATGCGATATTCAAATTTGATTACAAGACAGGAGAACCTTTAGGTGGAGTCCTTGTTGGAGAAGGCTCGCCGACATTTGGAATAACTTCTGATGGCTATCTATATGTTGGAAAAGTTTTAGGTACAAAGATTGATATTTATGATCCAAGCTTCAATCTTGTAAAGACTGTAGAAATGGAATATGGTGCAATCGGTAGAGAAGTGGAAGTGCTCCCTGATGGTTCAAAAATACTCATAGGTGGCTTTAGCGGGCAAGTATATGTGCTTGAAGGTGATAGAGAAAATGGTTATCACCAGGTTGACAATCTCCCAGGCCCATTTTCTCCTACTGGTGATATGTGTGACATCGGGATAGATAAAGATGGATATGTATACATTACAGAGGCAAATTATACTACAACAGAAGATCCAGATTATCTCTATATTTATTCACCAGATTTAGCAAAGAGAGAGAAATACTTACTTACAGAAACAGATAGACCACGTGGAGTTGGTTTTGATCCTTCAGGTGAATTTATCTATGTTGTGGATTTCGGTGGAGCCACTGGTGGCCATATTAGGAGATTCGCATTACCTGGAGCTCATCTTATTACACCACTGATATTTGTAAGAGAGAATGATGAAAATGGCGTACCGGTTATGAAAGATTCTATAATAACGGTTGCAGGAGTGGTATCAACTTCAGGCAAGGAATTCGGAAGTAGTGGTCCCGGATATATTCAGGCATGGAACGGTACTGCTGGACTTGCAATATACAGTTCCGATTTTGTCAATTCTGCAAAAGAGGGTGATATAGCTCTGGTTACAGGGGAATTGGAATTTTTCAATGGTCTTACAGAACTGAAAAATGTTACGAAAATCGAAGTGGTAGATTCGACAGACTTTTATGATACACTATTGGTAACTGGTGATGCACTTCAGGATACGGCGGGCGAAGAGCTTGAAGGCGTACTTGTGAGGATTGATAACGTAAGCATTATAAATATTGAGGATTGGCCAACAAGCGAATTGGCATCTGGAGGAATCAACCTAATGGCAACTGATGGTGTCGATACCTTTACAATAAGAATAGATGCAGATACAGATATAGATGGACACTTTCCTCCCCAGCAACCATTTAGCATTGTAGGTGTTGTGTGCCAGTTTGACGGGGAATCTCCATATTATAGTGGGTACCAGTTGATGCCAAGGTATGTAGAAGATTTCTGTGGAAAGTTAATTGAAGGAATAGAATCTGACCTGGGATTACCGAAGAAATTCGCTTTGCATCAGAACTATCCAAATCCATTTAACCCAACGACCACAATTAAGTATGACTTACCAAAAGGTTCCCACGTGAAGATTGTTATTTACGATTTAATGGGTAGAGAAGTGAGGACTTTGGTCAATGAATTCCAGACTCCTGGCTATAAGATGTCAATCTGGGATGGAACAAGTAACTCCGGAGAAAAGGTACCATCTGGTTTATACATATACAGAATGATAACTCCTGATTTTCAAGCAACAAAGAAAATGACGATAGTGAAATAATTCTCGTAAATTTGTGACTTAAAAAGCCCCTGTCTTCTTGTAAGATAGGGGCTTTTTTATTATAATATATTGCCATGAGACTTACTATTCTGGGTTCAGGAACCTCAGTAGCTTCAAAAATAAGGAAAAGCCCAGGATATCTACTTGAAATAAACGGAACTTTAAATTTACTTGATTGTGGCCCGGGTATTATACATCAACTGGCTC
Source organism: Fidelibacterota bacterium (assembly GCA_003645825.1). GTDB lineage: Bacteria > Fidelibacterota > UBA2242 > UBA2242 > B5-G15 > B5-G15. Next base: position 1,576 of record QNCQ01000090.1, on the reverse strand, counting down.
ATACACAGTATATTATACAGGATATTTCAAATATTTTTATAAGCCATGTTCATCTTGACCATGTAAATGAGCTTTTTATGCTGTTCTTCTCGAATAGATATCACGTACTAAAGAATAAGACCAAGAAAACTTTTAAAGTGTTTTCTTCTGAGTATAACATCAAATTTTTGTTAAACGTAGAAAAATTCTACAGAAAATGGATATATGATCCTGTAAACAAGTATATTTTTGTTCCACTTGAGAATATGTATACTGTTGATTTTGAGGGCTTTAAAGTTGTTACTTTAAGTACATACCATACAGAAGGTAGTTTAATGTTCAAGTTCATCTTGGGAAATAAGGTTTTTCTTTATGCTGGAGATACTGGGTTATGCCAGAACCTCATTGATTTTTCACAAAATGTGGATTATCTGCTTATAGAATGTTCTTTGCCATCAGAGCATAAGATAGATACCCACATGGACCCGGGAAAGCTTTTTCAGTTGATAGAGAGGTCGTCACCCAAAAATGTGATTTTGACGCATTTTTATCCAGAGATGGATGAACACATTGAAGAAATCGAACAACTCAGGTTAAAAGCGAGAAATGTCGGTACCAATGTAATAATATCAAAAGACTTGATGAAAGTAGACATATTGTAAGAATTACGCATAAGAAATATTATGTTTCCATAACGAAGCATCTTAAAAGAAAGCTTCACTTATTAATTAAATACTTTCTTGCCTCTTCCCTTCTCATTTTCTTACATCTGGATACCTTAAAAAATCTGTTACCCCGAAAGAATATTGTCGCAGACTCTATCCCTGGCTTATTTATATAACTTAAAAGTATTCCCCCACACAACTCTGTTATTCCTGGATCGCATAGTTCATATAGGCTATGTTTTTTGATCGATACTATTCCCGTGGGACCTTTTACATTTACAATATCTATGTGGACAATGTTCTCCTTCTCCCCCATTGGTCCAATCTGAGATAGCTTATCATTTTCGAACTTGTTTCTTCCTAACACCAACTTTATGCTCTTGCTTATTCTGAAATGCCTCCCGACTTTTAACAGCTCTATATTTTCTATATCGAACATGTCGTGTTCTAGGAGATCTCTGAGCCTTTGAACGAACCCCGGATTGGTAAGAAGACACCCTCCGGCTGGTGAAGGGTATTTCTCAATACCGAATTTCTCAGCAAGCTCAAACTGCCTTTTTCTGTTTCTTCCTCTAATATCATATAATCTATCCTTGCTAATCCAGCCTCTGCGGATAGGCAGAGTGTCAGGTAATAATTTCTGAGATAATGGCCTGACAATCAAATCGTAGTAACCGCTCAATTTACGTATAGCATTAAGACTGGGCAGAACCTGCGACATGGGTCTCTGTCCGAGTACCTCACCGGAAATAAGAAAATCTGCTTCATATTTTTCAAGCATTCCACCAAGCTTCCTGAACATAAAAGCATGACAATCAATACAAGGATTCATATATTTTCCATATCCGTATTTAGGATTTTTTACAACTTCAAGATATTCTTCACCAAATTCAACTATTACCAGATTCAAATTATTGCTTTTTGCGTTTTTG
>QNCQ01000089.1 GCA_003645825.1 Fidelibacterota bacterium | reverse complement strand
GAAGAGAAAGTGATCAACATATTTTTTTATATTTAAAATACCACTCAACTTAACTTCCCTGTCAATTTCACCCGTCATAAGAAATTTACTAACACTGCTAAACTTTACCGGAATTCTCTCTTTATATATCCTATTATTCAACTTCCTTTTTATTTCAAAAAAAACTGTTTTCCCCGGGTCATATTCATCATAACCTCTAAGCCTTATCTTTTTTCTTATAATAAACCCAGCTTCTTTCCTAAAGTAATATTCCAAAGAGGGAGTGTCATAATATATACTCCGAACAACGTACTCACCTCTCTCATGATTACCATACCAATCCGGAATAATAAAAAAACTCATCCTCCTTCTCAGTTTGTCTATATCATTTATATGGAATAAATATTTATACTCTAACCTTGACACCTAAAAAATCCCTATCAACCTTTCAATCAATTTTCTCCGCCCCAAATGTATATGGCATTTTGCTATCATCCCCTTTCTTAACCCCACATCCCCACCATTAACTTCTATAAATACAAGTCTCTTTTGTTTCCCATTTAGAACGGTAATATCCTCGGACAATCTACTCACCTTCCCATAGATTTTTCGCATTCTTTCACCAACCACCTTAGCTTCAACTTTCACCCCTTCTACAATATCAAAAGACTCTTTCATATCAATTGGCGCTACTATAATAAACTTCTGAACGTCCCTAACTGTACATAATGTATCAATGGAATATGAAGGCAGGACTATCCCAGAGAACGGGGACTTAATAAACAACAATTCTCTTTGCTTAATCAACTCGTTAAGCATCATTTTATTCTTATTTATTTGTTCAGTAATCATTTTAATATGTTCAGGTTTTTCTCCAGTACTTACATTTTCAAGCTCTTTCTCCGCAATTCTTACATTTATCTCTGCTAAATCCTTGTCATTCCTAATTACATCAAACTCCTCTTGAGCAATCAAATCTTTTTTATACAATTCTATCATTCTTTCAAAAACTTTTTTCTTATGTTCAGCGTCCTTTTTAGCATAGTTAAGCTTTTCTTTCGCCAACTCAACAAGAGCTCTCTTTTGGGGCGATTTAAGATAATCTATTTCAGCCTCTAAGCACCGAATCTCTCCTTTTATTTCTTTAATTCTCTGATTTATATAAGACGATACAAGAATACCAATTGTGTCACCCTTACAAATTCTACATTTACCATTATTAAAATCTTTCATCGAAAACTGTACAATATCCCCTCTTTCAGGTCTATAAACTAATTCATTCGTAACAAAACCGGTTAAATAATTAACCAGCTTAGATGAAAAAAATCCTCCTTGACTTATTATTAAAAGTTCCCTATAAGGATAAATCTTCCCATATCCACTTATCTTGTAATCAACTTCCACAAAAAAGGATACTATAATAAAAAACAAAACAACTACCACAAATATAATCAACGGTCTTACTTTTATCATTCGCTACACCCATTGTAATTATCAGACAGCTTCGTAAATTACTGAAATTTCTACCAGACACCAAAAATTAACCCATTCCCGAAAAGAAAAATGGTACACTCCATAAATATTCTATGGATAAATTCACATCTAAAAATTAAAATTAAGTAACGATGAGATTTCTTAAGTTGTTTATCGCCATCAGTCAACTTGTACTAACTATAGTAGCGCAGGAACTCACGCAATCAAACCTACCAATTATAGTTATAAATACATTCAATAGAGAAATCCCAGATGAACCTAAAATCACGGCACATATGGGAATTATCAACAATGAAAACCAACCCAATCACATTTCAGATCCATTTAATGAATACGATGGATATATAGGAATAGAAACCCGTGGTTCATCATCACAGATGTTCCCTAAAAAATCCTATTCCATTGAGACAAGAGATGAAATTGGTAATAATCTAAATGTCTCCCTGCTTGGTATGCCAAAGGAAAATGATTGGGTATTATATGCCCCCTATAGCGACAAATCCCTGTTAAGAAACGCTGTTGCATACAAATTGTATGAAGAAATGGGGTGGTATTCTCCAAGGTTCCGATTCTGTGAACTAATTCTAAATGATGAGTACAGAGGGGTATATCTATTAATTGAAAAGATCAAAAGAGATAAAAATAGGGTAAACATATCTAAAATAAGTGAGGATGACATCACAGGCGGATACATAATAAAGATAGATAAAACAGTAGGCAGCAAAATAGAGGGATGGTATTCTGCAATACAAAGTAAAATTTATTACCAGTACCATTATCCAGACCCAGACGATATTCTGGATGTGCAAAAAAGCTACATAATCGATTTTATAAAGCTCTTCGAAGAGAAAATGTGGAATATAGATTACAATAATCCACCAGACGAAAATTACGAGAAAGTCAATTTAGAATCATTTGTAGATGTGGCTATAATCTCAGAATTCTCAAAAAATGTCGATGCATACAGGCTAAGCTTCTATATGTATAAAGATAGAGATGATAAAGATGGCAGATTAACTGCTGGACCTATATGGGATTACAATTTAGCATTCGGCAACGCAAATTATTATGAAGCAGGAAATACCGACGGCTGGAAAATTGAAGAGGGGATACCCCCATATGACGGTTACCCGATCCCATTCTGGTGGGAGAAAATGTGGCAAGATCCCTATTTCCAGCAAAAATTCAAAAACAGGTGGATTGAATTAAGGAAAACTATACTGAATGAAAAACATATTCTGTGTCTTATAGACTCATTAACTTCCCTCATTTCCAATGCCGCGGAAAGGAACTTCCAAAAATGGAATATACTTGGAACATACATCTGGCCCAATTACTTTATCTGGAAAACCTGGGACGAAGAAATTTTATATCTAAAAAGATGGATTGCACAAAGAATTAATTGGATCGATAATGAACTGGGACTGAGCAATCTAACTTACGATAATAACTCTCTAATAAAAGACTTAGATTTAATAAAAATTTATCCCAATCCAACAAATAGCAAGATAAACATATTAATCAACCTAAAATCGTCACCAACGAAACTGCGTATAAAAATATTTAGCATAAATGGACAAGAACTATACAGTGTTAACGATTTCACTCCAGATTCACGTACCACAGTATTAACTCTACCTCTTCAGAATCTTAATTCTGGTGTCTATATAGTTAAAATCACGGGGAAAAACATAAACCTTAAAGAAAAGTTCATCCTTCTTAAATAAGGGAGGAATCTAACACACAAGAATCTTCCGCAGAGTTTCTATATGACTTTTGAAATGAGTCTTTTTTGCTTAGAAAAACAGGTGATCTCGAAGCGTCGTCTTTTAAAGATCAGGGCTAAATCTCTAAAAGCATCTTCATCTTCCGTTATCCTTTTTATACACTCTTACGTATTCCACTTCCATTCTTTGGGGAAATTTTGTTGTTTCATCAGGATATCCTGGCCAATTACCTCCCACAGCAATATTCATTATTAAATGAAATTTTTGATCAAAAGGCGCCGGATATGGACCGCCTGATGACCACCATTGGGTTTGAACCTGATAGCATGAGTCATCAACAAACCATTTTATATACGTAGTATCCCATTCAATTGCAAAAATATGAAATTCCTTACTAAAATCACCATCTTTCAGAACAAATGACTCGCCGGTATGTACATTATCTGGCCATTGCCCACCATAGTGAATAGTTCCATAAACTTTATTTGTTTCATGTCCCAGCATTTCCATTATATCTATCTCACCACTTGCAGCCCAACCTCCATATTTCCACTCTGTTGGCAACATCCATATCGCTGGCCAAATTCCCTGGCCATAAGGAAGTTTAGCTTTCACTTCTATTCTACCATACTTCCAGTCTCCTCTATTCATTGTTTTGATTCTAGCTGATGTATATTGCCATTCCTTTCCATCTTTGATATACCTCTCTTTTACTGCTTGAATTATGAGCTTACCATTTTCTATAAAAGAGTTTATCGGTCTGTCTGTGTAATATTGTAATTCATTATTACCCCAGCCATGTCCTCCAATGTCATAGCACCATTTACTGGTATCAATTATTCCTGACTCAAATTCGTCATACCATATAAGTTCCCAATCTCCCAACAATTCATTATCACCACAACCCTCTTTACTGCCACATCGCAATCCAAGTAGCAAAATCAAAACTAAGCTGAGAAAAAAAGGTACTTTATTTCTCATCATTACCTCCAAATATAATTTAATAAAATTAACACTCGCTACACTAATAAAAATCCTCTAAACACAACGACTTTTTGAAAAACTTTCTACAATTAATGATAGTTACCGTAAAAACTCCATCAGCTTACTCAAGGGGTTCATAACCTAAACGATGAGCAAACTCTTCCCGTAAAAGCTGTCCACTAAGGTTCCTGGTGACTCTCCTGATGAGTCCTTCTTTACCTACTAAATCATCCATCGTTTTAACATCCATCAAATCCCATTGAGAGAACATTCGTCTGTCTTTCAGTTTACACAGAATTCTGAACATTTCCAATCTTCACGATAACCACTTACCACAAATTATGAGAACTTCTAAAGCCTTACACAATTTTTTGAGTAAATCTCGTATGGATAGGAGGTTTATCTTACCAGACACAATTAATTTGGCACCATGGAATATTGTTCTTTAATATTTGATAAAAAATTCCACAGCTTGTCTATGGAAGCGAAGGAGTAAAGGAGCTTTCAACAAATTTAGAGAGGTACATTCCTTTATAGGCGCACACACGATAGTAGCTGGTTTTATTAGATATTATGTTTGTATCAATAAACGCTGTGATGTTTTCTCCAACAATACCATAGTTTTCAATCCAATTCCCATCTTCTATTCTCTTATCAATGATGAAGCCGTCTTCCCCAATGCTATTATCTTTCCAATCTAGTCTTAATGTATCAACTGAAACCTGAGTTATCACTAGATTGCTCGGTTCGGGGAAAGAAGGTCTTATACTTCCTTCAATATAATCAGATACATTATCTCCAGCATATGCGTAAATTCTGTAGTAATGAGTCTTTGTAGAATCAGGTATTACATTATAATCAATCCACTCTCTTTCACTTTTACCAATTATGGCTATAATAGACCATGGGCCGTTATCAATCTTTCTTTCTATTCTAAACCCAACTATCCTGTTTTCACTCTGATTCCAGGAAAGTTTTGCGGAACATACGGTTATCTGCGTAATCTCTAGATTTGAAGGTGCCCATTCGCCAGGTGATATATCAGCCTTTGGGTCGAAAGGATTCTTCCACTCCGGTTTGCTAATACATGAGCACAAAATTATTACAGAAAAGAAAAGAAAAAATATTTTATCCCGCATATCTTGTGCTATGCTCCCGAACTGAAGAGTATATACTACCACCAAAAGAGAATACACTTATTCCAAATGAGACAATTGATATATTCATAAATCCTTTTGAATATTCACGACTGGCGTTTTCCTGAAACTGTGAAGAAGGTGATTCATAAATCTTTTGAAATACGATTGAACTATACAGGCTTATCGCACCTATAGCTGCGGACAAGACCGTGGTAGTAATAAAATTACGTTTTCTCTTATTCCATGTTTTCTTCATTGCACGGTATCTATCCTTTTCAGATAGTGTTTTAAGCCATTGCTTATCAGATTTATTTTCTTTGCAGAAAGATAATACCCATCCTCCTAAGGATAATAAACTACAGCCTATGGACACCTGATTTATCCTGTAGGCTATTTCTGCATGCTGTCTGTATATCTTTGCATTATATGGTGTCAAGGCATCAACATAATTATTGTAAAAGTAGACATAACCAAACCAGCTGATGAAGCTTGTTGCGGCGAAGGCCAGTGAAGATCCAAACATGTGACGTTTAACCAATCGCCACTTATTTATTATTTGTAATGATGGTCCCTTATTAGTGGTTATTCTAAATTTTTGCTCCTCGTTATCGTTTATTATAAAATCCACCAAAAAGTTATCGTAGTAGGAGTAAGAAGGTAATCTAGCACCTAAAGTATGTTTTCCGCTCTCGACCGTTTTCCTAGTAATTGGAGTCAGGCCTATTTTCTTGCCATCAAGATATACCTCTACCTTATCGGGATGACTTGTGGCGCTCAAATATCCAAATTTTGGCCTTAATTTTTTGAAAATATGTTCCGTTTGACCAGCTTCTACTGTAAGATCCAGGTACTCTGTATAGAACATGTTTTTTTGAATCACTACCTGATGATTCCCTACTGAAAGACTGCAGGCATATATGGGAGTAGTTCCTATTTTTTTGCCATCGATGGTCACATCGGCTTCCTGGGGCTTAGTATCAATAGAAATTACACACGGTAAATGCGATACAGCTTCGTCTCTGCTTAAGTTAATACTTTTGGCTTGGTCTCCTTTTACATCTATTGTTATTGATTCAGGTTTATAACCATCTTTACTAAAGCTGAATGTATACTTTCCTCTGGGGAGCTTAAATATAGCCCTTTTCCCATTGACAAGATTTGGAGGTAAATCACCGTATGAACAATAAACATCAGAAACATTAAATTTAAAGATTATTTCGTAAAGTTTTGTCGTTGTATATCCAATTATTCCTGTAACTACGCAGTCATACACTTTACCATTCTTAAAGTCTTGCTTCTCGATGTAACACATATATCCCTTTGCTCTTATTTCAAATACTTGTTCCCCGGGATAAAGGGTCAGTATCCATTTCCCTTCACTTTTCTCTTCTATTTTTTTTATTCCTATGCTACTAGAAAAAGTAAGATTAGGTATCTTTGATCTGACTACGATGTTCGCAGTATTAGGTTCCGCTGATATAGCGGTGGGTCTTTCTTCTATCCTTACATTGAATTCTTTTAATTTCCCTTTTGGTTCGACGTAGGCAGTTAAGTATGCTACAATACAAACAAAGGAAGTTATATGTAAAATTTT
>QNCQ01000088.1 GCA_003645825.1 Fidelibacterota bacterium | reverse complement strand
TTATTTGCTAAATTTTGTGAACCTTCTGATGTTTTTGTCTTCGACTTTTGATAGCTCCTGATATAATTCTTTTTCCCTTTGGCTCATGGTACGAGGAATATCAACAATTATTCTAACAATCTGGTCCCCTCTTCCTGTGTGGTGAAGATGGGGAATCCCTTTATCTTTTAACCTCAGGAGTTTGCCAGACTGTATTCCCGGAGGAATTGATAGCCTGACCATCCCATTTAGAGTAGGTACCTCTATTTTTGTTCCAAGGGCTGCTTCCGAGGGGGTAAGATGGAGATCGATTATCACGTCATCACCTGATCTGGTGAATAACTCATGCGGTTTTTCTTCAAATAATACTATCAAGTCGCCGCGTGGTCCACCCTTTAAGCCTGCGTTTCCTTCTCCCCTTATCGTCATGTAATTGCCTGTGGCAACACCATGAGGGACGTTGATAGAAATCTCTTTAGCTTTTTTTATCCGTCCCTGCCCGCCGCAGATAGGACAGGGTTGTTCTATTATGCGTCCTTCTCCCATGCAGGTTGGACAAGTTCTGACATTTACTATCTGTCCAAAGAAGGACTTCTTGACCTCTCTCAACTCTCCGGTGCCATGGCACGTAGGGCAGGTGATTTTAGAACTTCCAGCTTTTTGACCGGTACCTCTACAATCAGGACACTCTTCGTACCTTTTTATTTTGATTTTTTTCTTTGTGCCTCTATATATTTCCTCGAGGTCCAATGGGAGTCTTATTTTGAGGTCGGAACCCCTTTCTGGTCCAAAACCGCGGGTATGTGATGTTCGTTTTGTTCTACCAGTACCAAAAAACTCTTCAAATCCAGCAAAGCCTCCGAAGCCCTCCATAAATGTTCTAAGCGCTTCGGAAAGGTCGAATTCAAAATCTCTGAAACCAGTTCCCCCAGTACCAGCGCCGCCTTTCAATCCCTCGTAACCGTACTGGTCGTATATTCTCCTCTTTTCGTCATCGCTCAGAACAGCATAAGCTTCTGCTGCTTCCTTGAACTTCTCCTCAGCTTCCTTGTCGCCGGGATTCCGATCAGGATGATACTTCAAAGCTATCTTACGATATGCTTTTTTTATTTCTTCTTTACTGGCGTTCCTTGGGACTCCCAGAATTTTGTAGTAATCTTTTCCCATTATTGCTTGCTGACTATTACCTTAGCGTGTCTTAGTACTCTATTTTTGAATTTGTATCCCTTTTCAAACTCTTCAATGACAGTGTTATCCGGATGATCCTTTGACTCTTTTACCATCAAAGCGTGATGAAGATAAGGGTCAAATTCCCGACCAAGAGACTCTATCTGTTCCACTCCAAGGTCTTTCAAAATCTTGACAAACTTTTTGTAGATCAATTCGATTCCTTTTCGGAAATTGGTGCCTTCGTCGTCGGAATTCAGCGCTCTCTCAAGGTCATCAAGTATGGGAAGTATTTGCTTTAAAACATGTTCTCCACCGTATTCCCGAATTTCTTCAACTTCTTTTTCCATTCGCTTTCTAAAGTTGTCATAATCAGCCAATACTCGCAGATATTTCTCTTTTAGCTCATTGAGCATTTGCTCTTTATTTTGTAACTCTTCCCTGAGTTCTTTTACCTGTTCAGATAAAGTTTTCCTCTTTCTTCCCTCTTTTTTCTTATCTTCTCTCTTTATGTCTTTGGTAGTTTCGTTTAAATTGTTCTTTTCCGCCATGGCTATCACCTACTGCTAAAAACGTGTGAAATCACATCAGCAAAACATCTTACCATCTTTATAGCTTTTGCATAATCCATGCGTTTCGGGCCGACCACTCCGATAAAGCCTTTTTCGTCACCGGCCAGATAGTCTTTCATCACTACGCTTATGTCTTTCATCACTTCTCTTTTGTTTTCTTTTCCAATCGTAATCACAATTCCAGACCTCACTTTTCTGTTCTTATATATGTTTGCAACTATAGTGCCATTTTCTATCGTGCTAACAATTTGTCCTAATAGTCTTGTATCTTTGAAATCTGGTTTCCGAAACAAATTTGTGGTTCCTGACATCTTTACTTTGTCAATACAGGACATATCAAAAACAGCTGGAGCATTTTCGATAATCACTTTTATGACAACGTCATCTATGATGTCCGACATTCTTTCATGTATTGTATCTATTATCTCACCCAGTCTGATTCCCGCAAGTCTTTCATTTAATACTGAGGTAACTAATGCCAGCTTTCTGGGAGCAATTTCTGTGTCGATTGATAGAATTGCTGTTTTCATAAGTCCTGATTTTACTTCAAGGACCATAAGAATCCTATTTTCTGAGATCGATATGAGTTCGATTTTTTCCAGTATCCCGGAGGTGTACATAGGAGCAATGAAAACGCTCAGTTCGTTGGTAAGCTTACTTAAAAGCTTAACGGCTTTTTCTACGAGTAGGGTGAGATCAAGAGTTGTTTCAAAAAGCTCCCTTTCCACCATCTCGTAGATTGAATTCTCCACTTCACAGCGCTCTATAAGGGTGTTCACATAATATCTGTACCCCTTGTCTGTAGGAACTCTGCCGGCGGAAATGTGAGGTTGAGAGATATATCCCTTTTGCTCAAGAAGGTACATGGTATTACGAATGGTTGCAGGACTTATATCCTGCATGTATTTGGAATGTACCTGTCTGGAGCTTACTGGATAAGCGTTATCAATGTAGTCCCGAACAACCGCTTCAAGTATTTTTCTTTCCCTTTCTGTCAGTATGTCTCTGTATTTCTTTTTAGAGACCATCGAACTTCACCAGTTCCGACGGATAATTTAAGAACTTTTATCCTATTTTACCCAAGAATTTCCCTACGGTTCTGAGGCTGCCGATTAGTCCGAATAGGAAACCTAAACTGATGAGTCCGACGTAGAACTTTAGATCCAGTTGTATTTTATAGTAAACAAAGTGATAAAAGAAATTATTGGCCACGTATGTCAGAGCGTAAAAGAAGCCACAAGAAATGATAGCGCCGATTATTCCTTCCAGTGCTCCCTCTATAAAAAATGGAACTTTCACGAAGGTATTAGTTGCTCCGATTAGTTTCAGTGTGGAAATCAGCTCCCTTCGGGCAAAAATTGTCATCTTTATGGAGTTCGACACGAGGACAATCGATACGAAAGTAAAGAAAAGGAAAACCAATGTTGCGATGACGAAAATTATCCTCTGGTATTTTTCGAGGGTTAGCAGAAGATTCCTGCGATATTTTACTTCATCTACGATGGGGTTTTTTCTTATGTTTGCTATAATTCCTTCCACACTTACTACATTTCTGTAAATGGGTTTCAGCTCAATGGTGAACGAAGGGGGTAAGGGATTGTAATCTAGGATAGAGTAAATGTCTTCCCCAAATTCCTTTTTGAATCGTTTTGCTGCACTGTCTGGAGATATGTAGGAGGCGTGAAGGATTTCAGGCATGCTATCTAACATCGCGTAGAATTGTTCAATCTCTCTATCCGTTGCAGCGTATTTTAAAAACACTTCTAACTCGAACTGAGATTTTAGCTTCTGGACAGCAAATACCATGTCCCTCGATATTACGAACCCCAGACCTATTAATATCAGAGAGATGGATATGATAAAGATTGTGAAAAGTCCCGCATATTGCGACCTTATTAGACCTTTGAATCCTTCTTTTATAAGAAAGAAAAAGACTGTCATGAGATACTTATTATCCTTCCTTTGTCCATCTGTATTATCCTGGCATCGGGGATATAATCGATTAACTTGTAATTGTGAGTTGCCATGACGATGGCAGTGCCTTCTTTGTTTATTTTTTTCAACAGAATCATAAGCTCAGCGCTAACCTTTGGATCAAGGTTGCCGGTCGGTTCATCAGCTAATAATACAATGGGTGATTTCACAAGAGCTCTTGCGATTGCTACCCGCTGTTGTTCGCCCCCGGATAATTCATCAGGCTTGTAATGTACCCTGTGTCCGAGTCCCACACTGTTAAGTACCTCGTAAACCCTGGTTTTAATTTCCCTTGTTTTCACATGGGAAACATACAGACTCAAAGCAACATTCTGATATACATTCCTGTCGTTAAGCAGCCTGAAGTCCTGGAAAATCATCCCTATTTTACGTCTCAAGAGGGGAATTTCTTTTTCTTTAATCTTTGAGCTATCATACCTATACACTTTAACCTTGCCTTTGTCGGGGAAAATGTCCATGTAAATGAGTCTTAGAATAGTGGACTTCCCGGCCCCTGATGGACCTATAATAAAAACAAAATCCCCGGAGTTTACCCTAAGGTTTATATCTTTTACTCCTGCTCCCCGTGGGAAAATTGCTGTTACGTTTTCAAAGGATATCATTCTTACCCGGTAAAATACACATCCAGTAATTTAAAAAAATAATGGATATTTTTAAGCAAATTGCTAAAATAACAACATGAAGAAGATGCTTCTATTTGTTAATATACTTTTTTTCTGTTGCCTCCAGGGGCAGACAGTTAATTTTGATGAGTTTTTTGAACATTCTACTTTAAGGATTGATTACTTTCAGACTGGGGATAGAGACACTGAGATAATAAGCTTTGATCAGTTTTACCTTTATCCATATTGGTCGGGGAATCCATCTTCTCTGGTAGATGATATGAATCTCGGTCAGCACAAAGTTGAGATATATGATAGTCTATCTGGCAAACTGATATTTTCGAAAGGATATAGCAGCATATTTGCTGAGTGGCAAACCACGGATGAGGCTGTGAGAGGATATTACAGGAGTTTTTCTGCAAGTATTCTTATACCCCTGCCCAAGAATAGTTTTAAAATTGTGTTTTACTCCCGTAATAGGATGAACCAATTTGTTGAAGTTTTCAGTACCTATCTGAATCCTTCCAGGATGCGAATCAGGGAAGAAAATCTGAACAGGGTGTATAAGTCCAAAAGATTCTGGTACAATGGCAATCCTGAGAAACATGTAGATATAGTTATTCTACCAGAAGGTTACACTAAGAAAGAGATGAAGAAATTTAGAAGCGACGTAAAGCATTTTATTCATGTGATGTTTTCTTTATCTCCGTACAGGAAAAATAGGGAAAAGTTTAATATTTATTATGTTATTGCTCCTTCTCCGGAGTCGGGCATTGATATTCCTGAGGATGGTAAATATAGCCAATCCTTGTTTGATTTTTCTTATGGTTCATTTGGAATATCCCGGTATGTGCTTTCCTTTAACAATAAAATGATTAGGGATGTAGCTTCGGTAGTCCCTTATGATCAGATTTACGTTATCGTAAACTCACCAAAATACGGAGGAGGAGGAATATTCAACCTATATGCGGTTTGTTATAATAAATACGCCCCGGGGAAGAGTTCTAATCTCGCTGATTATGTTTTCCTTCATGAGTTTGGGCACACTTTTGGTGGACTTGCAGATGAGTATTATTCTTCGAAAGTTGCCTATAATGAATTCTATCCTCCTGGGGTTGAGCCGTGGGAGCCTAATATTACCGCTCTTCTGGTGCCAGAAAATCTAAAATGGAAACATCTTGTTGAAGAGACAACCCCGATTCCGACGCCCTGGGAAAAGGCCAGGTATGATAGCGCTCCAGATCCTGCTCGTCTGAGGAATGAAAGATACTGGGGGAAAGTTGGGGCTTTTGAAGGAGCGGGTTACTCCAGTAAGGGATTGTACCGTCCCTATCTTGATTGTATAATGTTTTCCCGGAATACCGAGGGGTTTTGCCCGGTGTGTAGAGAAGCCATTCAGAGAATGATAGATTACTATACGAAGTAGCAAACTCATAGGACATTTATTCTTCTCTCTTCTGACATATAAACACAACATATGGAAAAGTAGGCACTTCGTTTGCAAAAGTTACCAGATTGGAAGGACAATATTTCATTTCTAACTCTCTGGCACACAGCTTGATGCTATAATAAACGGATTTTTGAGAAGAGAAAAAAGAAAAAAATAGAAAGGAGGTGAGCCATGGCATTGGTAAGATGGACACCAAGAAAGTCAATTTTAGATTTGTATAATGAAGTAAATCGCTTGTTTGACAGCTTTTTTGCCCCAACAGAGGAAGAGGAAGAGACCTTTGCTACCCGCTTTTATCCGGCTGTTGATATTGAGGAGAAGGACAAAGAATACTATGTAACGGTTGAGCTTCCGGGTGTGAAAAAGAATGACGTGAAAGTTACTGTAAAGGATAATCTTCTAATGATTTCCGGTGAGAAGAAATCCGAGAAAGAAGAGAAAGGAAAGAATTACCACAGGTCTGAGAGAGTATTCGGCAGTTTCCAAAGGACCTTCAGATTACCTGAGCTGGTTGATCAGGATAATATTTCTGCGGAGTATAAAGATGGCGTATTGCACATAACGATTCCCAAAAAGGAGGAAGCGGTATCCAAGGAGATAGAGATTAAGGTTAAGTAGTCTCGCTCCTGGAGTAGGATGGTAGACAGGAGAGCCGGCTGATGCCGGCTTTTTTGTTTTTCTATCTAGCGGTGCTCATGGGAGCTAAAGTTTGTTTGAAAAATATGATAGTTATTTTTACAAACAAATATTATATTAAAGTGTTAAAATTTGAAATGGGCATGAAGGCTATAGAGAAAAGTTTTCTGTTTTTATTTTCACTTATGCTTCTGATTCAGTGTGAAAAGCAGACCTGCCCACTCAGGGAAACTCGTGGGATATGGATGAGCAGATTCGATTATACATATTTTCGGAAAACTCACAATCCTGATTCTATAAGGGGGTATATCTATAAAACCTTCCAGGAAGCGAAGGAAGCAAATTTCAATGCAGTGTTCTTTCAGGCAAGGGGTAATGCAGATGCTTTTTATGATTCGAAATACGAGCCGTGGAGTAGTTTGCTTTCTGGAAAGCTGGGGAAAAATCCAGGATGGGATCCTCTTGCGTTCGCCGTAGAAACTGCTCACGAGATGGGGCTTGAGCTTCATGTCTGGTTTAACACTTTTCCAGCATGGCGGGGGGAGAAACCCCCCTCGAATTCAACCCCGGTACATCCTTTGATGCAGCATCCGGATTGGCTTGTATGCGACAGATA
>QNCQ01000087.1 GCA_003645825.1 Fidelibacterota bacterium | reverse complement strand
TTTGTATGATATTGTCGAAGACACTGTTCAAACCCTTGCTTTAAAAGCTCAAGAAAAAGGGATAGAATTGATTAATTTTATAGATCCTGAGGTACCGGAAACTGTAATAGGGGATCCCGGTCACCTGCAGCAAATTCTGACAAATCTGATAAACAACGCAATCAAGTTTACAGAGAAAGGAGAGGTTTCTGTCTATTGTAAACTTAATCGTGAGCTGAAAAATAAATATGAACTTTATTTTGAAGTAAAGGATACTGGAATTGGAATACCACGTGATAAAATTGAACAGATATTTATCCCCTTTAGGCAAGCAGACTCTTCCACAACCAGGAAATACGGCGGAACTGGATTAGGACTATCCATAACAAAAAGACTTGTCGAAATGATGGAGGGCAAAATTGGGGTTGAAAGCAAAGTTGGGCAAGGTTCAAAATTCTGGTTCACGGTAAAGTTTAAAAAAGCAGAAGATAAAACTGCCGGTAAAAGGAAACACATTCCAGAAAATGATTATGCAGGGAAAAGGGTTCTCGTTGTAGATGACAATGAGACAAATAGAAAGTTGCTTGGTACGTTGCTGGAAAGGTGGGGGTTTGAACATCTTGAAATAGAGAATCCGTTGGAGGCGATATTAAAGTTGAAGAATGCAAAAAAGGAAGGAAAAGCCTTTGATGTTGCAATTTTAGATAAGCTCATGCCCAACCTCGATGGCTGTGAATTGGCTCGAATGATCAAGGCAGTAGATGATATAAAAGATGTTAAGCTCATAATGCTATCATCCATCGGAACGAAGAAAGAACTGGATGAACTTAAAGAAATTGGTTTTTCAGCTTACTTAATGAAGCCTATAAAACAGTCAAAACTATTAGATTGCCTTGCCTATGTGCTTGGTACAAAAGAACCTGAGGAAGAAAAGGAAGAACCCGAGTTTGTTAGTGAAACCTTCCTGTCTACCGCAGGCAGAAAATATAAAGTTCTCGTGGTGGAAGATAACGTTACAAATCAACAGGTGGCAAAAGCGATGCTGAGCAAACTTAATCTTGAAGTTGATATTGCTAACGACGGAAAAGAAGCTATAGAAAAACTAAAGAAAAATGATTATGATATTGTTTTCATGGACATTGAAATGCCTGGAATTGATGGTTATGAAACCACCCGTATAATTAGAAGAAGCAAGGAGGTGAGAAATCCTAAGGTTCCAATTGTTGCTATGAGTGCTCATGTCTTAAAAGGTGAAAGAGAAAAATGTCTTAAAATCGGAATGAATGAATATATTTCAAAACCAGTACAGATGAAGAATCTTGTAGAAGTACTTGGTAAGCTTTTGAAACTTTCAGAAAAAGTTGATGAATCCAAAAAACAAAGTGAAAGTGCAGTCTTTGATTCCGGCAGATTTGATAAAACCGATCTTTTAGAAAAAGTTATGGGAGATGAAGAAATTTTGAAAGAAATAGTACTGACATTTAAGAAGGATATTGATGAAAGGATGAAACGACTTGAAGATTATATTAAAAATGGAGACATGGCAGGAGCAGGTAGAGAGGCCCACACTATTAAGGGAGCGGCTATGAATATCTGTGCACGTTACCTTGGCGAATATGCGAAAGAAGTTGAAGATGCAAGTAAAAAAGGTGATTTAACCAGGGCAGGAAAGGCGCTGGAGGAAATGAAAACTGAGCTTAAAAAACTATTAAAAGTATTAAATGAAGTATAACGAAAAATTAAATGGAGAGAATATGAGAATCTTAATAGCAGAAGATGATCCTACTTCTCATAAGATTTTGAAAACCATTCTCGAAAAGTGGGATTATGAGGTTATATCTACATTCAACGGTAAGGAAGCACTTAAAGTTTTGATGTCAGAAGAAAGTCCTGACATTGCTATACTGGATTGGATGATGCCCGGTATGGATGGGGTCGAAGTGGTGAAGAAAGTTAGAGCAGAGAAGAAGAGAGAGGTTCCAATTTACATAATTATGCTGACTGCACTTACCGAGAAATCTAATATTGCGGAGGGTCTAAATGCAGGGGCGGATGATTACATAACCAAACCCTATGATAGGGAAGAGCTCCTGGCACGTTTGAATGTTGGCAAGAGAATGATTGAACTTCAAAAAGAGCTTGTCCAGAAAATTAAAGAATTGCAAGATGCCTTAGATCATATTAGAACTTTGCAGGGAATTATACCCATTTGTTCAATATGTCATAAGATCAGAACCGATGCGGATAGTTGGGAGAAGCTTGAAAAGTATGTTGAGGATCACTCGGACGCCCAATTCAGTCATGGTATATGCCCGGATTGTATGGCAAAATATTATGGTGACTACATAGAAAAGGATGAAAATAAAGATAAGAAATAAAATCCTTGCATTCCTCTTTTTTAGGTCTTATTTCAATAATTAGTTTATAAAGAAAAACAAATTCTCAGAAAGTTCTCATAATTTTAAATTTGCCCTGGAGCTGTTGTACATGGGGAGGAGAAAATATGAAGTACGGGTATTTTGATAACACAAACAGGGAGTATGTTATAGAGAAACCTGATACTCCTGAGAGCTGGACGAATTATCTCGGAGTAGAGCGCATGTGTACGGTAATCTCTCATCACGGGGGCGGATATAGTTTTTACAAAAATCCTGAACATCATAGAATCACCAGGTTCAGACCAAATGGCGTTCCAATGGATAGACCGGGACATTATGTTTATTTAAGGGATGATGAAACAGGTGATTTCTGGAGTATTTCATGGCAGCCTGTGGGAAAAGATTTGAAGAAGTCTCGTTATAGGTGTCGACACGGTCTATCATATACAGTATTTGAAGCTGAGTACGCTGATATTTTTGCTCAGCAGTTGCTTTTTATTCCCTTGGGAGATGATGTGGAGATATGGGACGTACGGGTAAAAAATGTGGGTAACAGAGAAAGAAGACTGGGAATTTTTACCTACCTGGAGTTTTCCTTTCACCATATTGAGATTGACAATCAGAATTTTCAGATGAGCCTGTATGCAAGCGGGAGCAGTTACAAGGATGGGGTAATTGAGTATGATTTCTTCTACGAACCCTGGACATATCATTTTTTTACAGGTAATGTCGAACCGGATAGCTACGATTGTGTCCGCGATGTTTTTATTGGTAAATACAGAAGCGAAACAAATCCTATAGCTCTTGAAAGAGGAGTATGTAGCAAGAGTGAAGAGCTTGGCGGGAATCATTGCGGGGCTTTGCATAAAAAATTTGTGTTAAAGCCTGCTGAAGAGAAAAGATTTATTTTCATGCTCGGAGTTGGTCCAAGGAACAAAGGAATAAGCATTCGGGAAAAATATTCTAATTTCGAAAAAGTTGACAGGGCTTTTAAGAAACTGAGAGAATACTGGAAGGAAAAACTTGGCAGATTTCAATGTGAAACACCGAATGAAGGGTTGAACACGATGATAAACATCTGGACTCCTTATCAGGCTGAAACATGTCTGGTATGGTCCCGTTTTGCCTCTTTTATTGAGGTTGGGGGTAGGACGGGTTTGGGCTATAGGGATACAGCACAGGATGCTATGCATGTAGTCCATTCAAATCCTGACAAATGCAAACAGAGAATTCTGGAGTTGTTGAACGGACAGACAAAAGAAGGATATGGATTACATCTGTTTGATCCAGAAGTTTTTAACAAGGACAGAGATAATCTTTCCAACGTGAAATTGCCAACGGTTGTTCCTACTCCCAAAGTAAATGATATAATTCATGGGCTGGAAGATGTATGCGCTGATGATGCACTGTGGCTGATTGCTACGATTTGTGAATATGTAAAGGAAACCGGGGAAATAGAGTTTTTTAACAGAGTAGTGCCATATGCAGATGGCGGTAAAGAAACCGTCTACGAACACATGAAGAAGATAATAGAATTTTCTTTCAAACACATTGGGTCCCATGGCCTCTGTAAGGGCTTGAGAGCAGACTGGAATGATTGCCTTAATCTTTGGGATGGTGAGAGCGCTATGGTTTCCTTTATGCAGCACTGGGCGTTAGGGTATCTATTAGAGACAGCAAAGGTTCTTGGTAAGGATAAGGATGCTGCTACATACAGGAAGTTGATGGAGGAAGTAAGGGTTAGATGTGAAAAGTTTCTCTGGGATGGAGAATGGTACATAAGAGGAATAACAAAGAGAGGGCTGAAAATTGGTTCAAAAGATAGTGAAGAGGGAAAGATTTATCTTAACTCTCAAAGCTGGGCTGTATATTCGGGTATAGCGGAAAAGGAGCGTGGAAGGAAAGCAATGGATGCGGTGTATAAGTATCTTTTTTCAAAGTATGGAATTCATCTACTCTGGCCGGCATACTCCAAGCCTAATGACGAAATTGGTTATGTCACAAGGGTCTATAAGGGGATCAAAGAAAATGCTTCTATTTTCACTCACCCAAATACCTGGGCAGTGATAGCAGAGTGTTTGCTGGGACGGGGTAAGCGAGCAATGGAATTTTATGAGGCAATTCTGCCCTATAATCAGAATGACATTATTGAGATAAGAGAAGCCGAACCGTATTCTTACTGCCAGTTTATTTATGGCAGAGATCATAAGCGCTTTGGAAGAGCAAGACATCCCTGGTTGACAGGTAGTGCAGGCTGGTTCTATACAGCTGTTACCAAGTTTATTCTCGGAGTAAGAGCGGATTATAAAGGATTGATAGTTGATCCATGCATACCGAGTGATTGGCAAGGTTTTAAGGTGAGGAAGGAATTTCGGGGAGCCGTTTATGAAATAGAAGTAAGTAATCCTGATCGTGTTTGTAAAGGGATTAAAGAAGTGTATTTGAATGGTGAATCTGTTGTATTTCCGATACCTGTCCAGCCCAAAGGAACAGTCAATAAGGTAAAAGTTATAATGGGATAGAATAACCTGGCTTTTGCCTGTAGGTTTTTATAGCAGAGGGCTGTAATTAATTTCCTATATTGTCTGCAAACGCTATAGTGTTTTCTTGTATTCCCATTTTTCCTTGCCCATAAATTTTATGATAAAATAGATGAGGATAGCTGTTATAATCAATAACGCGGAGCCAAGAAGTTTATTGCCAAATATCAATTTGCCGAAACCCACGAGCGCCGTGTAGGTAGAGGCTATTCCAAGAATACAACCGATTATATTGTTTTTCGTGAAAACGGGGCTTCCCACCTCTTCCTGTGGAATTTTTGCTGATATTCTTTTCCAGCCTATGCCTCCTGGATGAACACGACGATAAAATTCTGTCAGTACGTTTTCATCTGTCGGTTTGGTTAAAATGGTTACTGTGAGCCAGATAGAAAGAGACATGGGAAGAGTATAAATCAGTGTCCAGGGGAAGTTTTTCTCAGGCAGGGTCACCAGCAGTATCAATGTGATGGCAATGACAGCCACGGTAATAGAGAAAATAGATGCCTTTAGATTATTTTTTCTCCATTCCTTCTTTGTAAGTCCGAAAGCTATCAGGCATCCGATGTTTATGAGCATGATTACTATCAACACAGTCTTTAGAGTAACGGTGCTCTTTGCGAAAAAAATTATGCTGAATATTATCATCAGGCTTGCAATCGCGCTTATTTCCGACCAGGCGTTTACTCTCCACCAGTACCATCTTGCGATGTATACTACGCCAATCCCTGCATTTATTGCCCACAATAGCAGCCAGCCGGTGAATATTTTTTTCATAAAGAACGATATTATACCCCCTAAGATTGCTGAAAAGGCAACAGCTATAACAGATACTCTCACATAGTGTTTTTCAGAAGCATTCTTTTTTATAAAGGGCTTGTAGAGATCATTGACAAGGTATGAGGCTCCCCAATTTATCTGAGCGCTTATGGTTGACATAAATGCCGCCAGGAAGGCAGAGAACATCAAACCCAGGAGTCCAGGCTTTAGATATTTTAGCATTACCGCAATGTAGCCAAGTTCAGGGTTTGCCTCAAGCTTCCCTGTGAGGGGATTTTTTGAAGCAATGCCGGGAAATAGAACAGCTGCGGCGATTCCTACGATTATCCATGGCCATGGTCTGAGCACAACATGCCAGATGTTAAACCAATAATATCCCAGGAAAGCATGTTTCTCATTCTTTGCCGAGATCATCCTCTGGGCAAAGTAGGCCCCACCGTCAGTTGGTCCGGTCGTCCACCAGCTGAATAAAATATAAAGTAGAAAAATCGTGAAACTCATATTGGGGGCATCGGGTTGTGGAATTATACTTAGCATTGAAGAAGCTTTTGCTTGTCCGTATATCTGGCTCAGTTTCGCAAGCATTGATGGAAAACCTCCTGCCGCTCCAACAGCGATCACTGCAAGGTATATGGTCATTCCCATTGCGAGAAAAAACTGGAAAAAGCTCGTAGCAAGTACCCCCCACAATCCTGAAATTGCAGTATATCCCATCGTTATCAGAACAGATATGATCGTTCCCCAAAGTTTTGATACATTGAAGGTAAGCTCCAGAATGCGGGTCATGGCAAGTATTACGAATCCCATAGTAATAGCATTATAGGGAACAGCAAAATAGATTGCTCGAAAACCGCGCAACCAGTTTGCTGCTTTCCCAGAATATCTAACGTTTACCAGCTCGTTATCCGTCAGAATTCCCGCTCTTCTCCACAACCGGGAAAAGAAGTACACCCCAATGAGGAATTGAGGAACCTGTGACCAGTAGAACCAGTTTCCCCATATTCCCTGAGTTACAACTAGTCCAGCTATTGCAAGAGGGGTATCAGCAGCGAACGTTGTTGCAACCATGGATGTACCAAGAATCCACCAGGGTACTCCCTGCCCGGATGCAAAGTAGTCGGTGACGCTTTTCCGACTCCTTCTGGTGTAGAATAAACTGATTAAAATGGTGATGAATATGAAACCAGCGACAACCAGCCAGTCAAGGACTGTTACATTGGTTTTTTCTGTGAACTCGAACAGCTTGATTGACTCCATCCGTCCCTCATATATCGCAGAGTAATTTATCGCTCGAGGGAAGTTTATCAAAATTGTTTGTTTGGGTAAACAAATCTTGTGAAATTCCTATGAAAACCCGCTTAGCCCCTGTTGGGGCGGAAGCGGGTTTTTTAACACCCCTACAA
>QNCQ01000086.1 GCA_003645825.1 Fidelibacterota bacterium | reverse complement strand
GTATAATAATAGCGAAATAGCCAGAAAATTTTACGACTACGCTGAAGAAAAGTTTAATTTCTCTCTTAAGGAGATTTCCTTTTACGGTTCACTTCGGGAACTTACTGAAACCAGAGTGACGCAACCAGCGATATTTGTCCTTTCTGTCGCCATCTTTGAAGAACTGAAGAAAAGGAATATTCTCCCGGACATGCTGGCAGGACACAGTCTTGGCGAATATTCTGCAGTTGTAGCCGCCGGATGTCTTTCATTTGAAGAAGGGCTTGAACTAGTAAAGGTACGCTCTGAGCAGATGCAAGTGGCTTCAGAAAAAAAACCCGGTACAATGGCTGCGATTGTAGGGTTGAGTTACCAGAAAGTGAAAGAGATTCTCTCAAAAACTGAACTACCAGGAATATGCACCATAGCAAATTATAATTCACCAATACAACTGGTAATCTCAGGAGACAAGAAAGCCATTCAGGCAGCGATGCTTGCGTTAAAGAGTGCAGGAGCCAAGCGAGTTATCGAGTTGTCGGTTGGGGGGGCTTTCCATTCTCCGCTGATGGAACCGGCCTATGAACGGCTTTCAGAAACGATTGATTCAATGGAATTTAAGAAACCCTCAATCCCTGTTTATATGAACTCTACTGGACTGCCTACTTCCGACCCCGGTGAGATAAAACAGAGACTCAAAGAACAGTTAACCTCCCCTGTTCTGTGGACCACTATTATAGAAAATATGATAGACAACGGTGCAGATAAATTTCTGGAGGTAGGACCAGGAAAGGTTCTTCAGGGACTGGTTAAAAGAATTGTTTCAAAGGCAACCATAAAAGGGGTATCAACATGGGAGGAACTGGAGAATTTTCAATGGGAGGGATAGTGCTAAATGGTAAAGTGTCCATAGTAACCGGTTCGGGTAGGGGCATTGGGTTCACTATCGCGAGAAAGCTTGCTGAACATGGCTCAAGCGTAGTACTTTCGGATTACAATCAGGAGGGTCTGGAAAAAGCCGCAGAGGAGTTTAGCGAGTCCGGTTTTGAGTTTATTGCTATTCCATGCGATGTTACCAGAAAAGATCAAGTAGAAAATCTTGTAAAGAAAGCCCTGGAAAAGTTCGGTAAGATAGATATTCTTGTAAACAATGCAGGGATTACAAGGGATACACTTCTTATAAGAATGACCGAAGAACAGTGGGATGCGGTGCTTAATACCAATCTTAAGGGGGTTTTCTTAATGACTCAGGCAGTTAGTAGAGTTATGATTAAACAACAGAGCGGAAAAATTGTAAATATTAGCTCCGTAGTCGGTTTGATGGGAAATGCAGGACAGTGTAACTATTCTGCAAGTAAAGCCGGGGTAATCGGTTTCTCAAAGTCCGTGGCAAAAGAACTTGCTTCACGAAATATTAACGTCAATGTAGTAGCGCCTGGATATATTGAAACAGAGATGACAGCTACTCTACCAGATTCTGTCAAAGAAGCGTTTTTAAAAGCTATTCCACAGAAGAAGGCAGGACAACCTGAGGATGTGGCAAATGCGGTTTTATTTCTCGTAAGCTCTCTATCGGACTATATAACCGGCCAGGTTTTAAACGTAGATGGTGGTATGGTAATGTAAAAAACTTAGGAGGGTTAAAATGGATTATTTAGAAAAGATCAAAGATATTGTCGCTGAAAAACTTGGCGTAGAAAAGGAAAAGGTAACTCCAGAGGCTTCCTTCATCGATGATCTCGGAGCAGACTCGCTGGATACTGTAGAGCTGATAATGAAAATGGAAGAAGAGTTTGGAATCGAGATTCCAGATGAGGAAGCGGAGAAGTTAAGAACGGTTGGAGATGTTGTAAATTACCTCAAGGAAAAAGTAGGATAAGAAACAAAAAAGATAGCGAAACATGGAAAGAAGAGTAGTTATTACAGGGGTTGGCGTCGTAACTCCGGTGGGAAATACTGTAAAAGAATTCTGGGACAATCTGGTATCTGGCAGGAGTGGCATAGATCGGGTAAAGTCCTTTGATCCTTCACATCTTCCATCTCAAATAGCAGGAGAGGTTAAAAACTTCGATCCAAAAGATTATTTCGAGCCCAAAGAAGCCAGGAAACTTGACAGGTTTACTCAGCTGGGATTTGCCGCTGCATATCAGGCAGTGAAGGACGCCGGGGTAGATTTCTCTCACATACGACCGGCGGACGCAGGAGTTGTTACAGGTGCTGGTATTGGCGGTATCAATACTCTTGAAAATCAGCATAGGGTGTTACTAAACAAAGGAGAGCGTTTTGTCAGTCCATTCCTCATTCCCGCAATGATTCCTGACATGCTTCCCGGATGCATATCGATGCGGTTCGGTATAAGAGGTCCCAATTACTCTGTTAGCTCTGCCTGTGCATCTTCTGCTCACGCTATTGGACTTGCATACAGACACATTAAAAATGGAGATGTATCGATAATCATTACCGGCGGGGCGGAATCGACCATTACCCCCCTTTCTTTCGCGGGTTTCTGCAATATGCGAGCTCTTTCGACAAGGAATGATGCCCCACAGAAAGCAAGCAGGCCATTTGACAAGAATAGAGACGGTTTTGTGATGGCTGAAGGAGCTGGAATACTGGTTCTTGAAGATCTGGAACACGCAATGAAGCGAAATGCCAAAATATATGCTGAAATTGCCGGCTTCGGCTTTTCAGGGGATGCATACCATATGACAGCCCCAGACCCTGAAGGTAAAGGACAGATCGAGGTAATGGAGACAGCCATAGCTTCATCAGGATTGAAGAAATCTGATATACAGTACATAAATGCTCATGGCACCTCAACTCCTCTCAATGACAAGATAGAAACAAAAGCTATAAAAGCAGTATTCGGGGAACTCGCTAAAGAGATCAATATTAGCTCAACCAAATCTGTGACCGGACATCTTCTTGGTGCTGCAGGTGCTGTAGAGGCCATAGCTCTGACTCTTGCAATTACAGAAAAGGTAATACCACCAACTATTAATTATGAAGAGCCGGACCCAGAATGCGACCTGAATTATACTCCCAACAAACCCGTAGAAAAAGAAATTTTTGCCGGATTGACAAACTCTTTTGGATTTGGAGGACATAACGCTACCATTGTAATAAAAAAATTTGAATAATTGGCATTGAAATTCTTTAAGCGTTTCTTTAAACACCCCGGCTTCGATCTTGAAAAGAAGCTGGGGTATACTTTTAAGAATAAATTTTTTCTGGAAAAAGCTCTTACTCACAAATCAATCACCGAAGAGAATGTGGAATCATATGAAAGGCTTGAATTCCTTGGGGATTCTGTTCTTCAACTCGTGGTTAGCGAGTACCTCTTCAGGAAGTTTCGCAAGAGCAATGAAGGAAAACTATCTCTTTTCAGATCTGCCATTGTTAATAAAAAAAATCTTTCCAAAATTTCCGAAGAATTGGGGCTCGTTTCTTTTCTTAAAGTTAGTGAAAGTGTAGACATGAACAATACTTCCACTGTAACAAACATTTCAAGCAGCTTGCTTGAGTCAATAATAGGGGCTATATATATCGATGGTGGATTGAAACCCGCAAGTAGATTTGTGTTTGAACATATCATTAAAAGAACTGATATCCTTGAAATTGTAAATTCATTCAATTACAAGGGTAGATTGCTTGAGTTCTGCCAACGGCACGGTATGAAAAAGCCAAAGTTTGCCACCTCTTCGCACGGTCCAGATCACAATAAGACCTTTCTGTGTACGATTACTCTTAATAAGAAGCCTATAGGAACAGGAGAGGGGAAATCTAAAAGGAATGCAGAAGAAGGTGCCTCAAAAGAGGCACTGGAAAAACTTCAAATCCTGGTAAAAGAAGAAAACTAAATACTAAGGAAGTGTTTTTTAACTCTTCTCGGATTCTTTCTCGAGTCTGTTTATTTCATCCCGCAGCTTAGCTGCCAATTCATAATTTTCTTCATCAATAGCTTTCTGCAGCTGAATTTGAAGCTCAAATATTTTACTGAGCCTGTCGTCCTCTACCTCTTCCAGGTTTTTTATATTATCCTCATACTTCTTTTTTCTAACGCTCTGCCCCGCTTCTCGCATTACTTTTTCTTCGACATAAATCGGAGCGTTTACTCTCAATGCAAGAGCTATTGCATCGCTCGGCCTCGAATCTATTTCGAAAACAGCACCATCGTATTCCCGCTCTATCAAAATCTTAGCATAGAATGTTCCTTCAATCAAATCTGTCACTATTATCTCCTGGATATCCGCATTTAGATATCGGAGAATATTCGTAAACAGGTCATGACTGAGAGGTCTTGGCATGGATACTTTCTCAAGAGCCAGAGCTATTGCCTGAGCTTCGAAGACCCCAACTATTATTGGAAGCTGACGGTACCCGTTAATCTCTCTCAGGATTATTGCATAACCCTTACTTGGCGGATAAAATACTATTTTCTCAATTCGAACTCTAACCATAATCTATTTCAATATAAAATATGATTTAACTCCAGTCAAGTCCTAATTTTCCTTTGCAAGAGATTTTTTTAGCATGTCAATTTTTTCTACTGGCGTCGGATCTGTATCGTACAGGATTGCCAGATACCAGGAAACGAAATCACCAAGATAGACCAGATATAACCATCTATCCAGCTTATTGGCACCTTTAGAAACCACCTCTACTATTTTATTGGGCAAAGGTTCATTATCTTTTATAAGCAAACTCTTTGTAATATTCTGTCTCAATTTTACTCTCGGGTTGTCATCCTCATCCTTGAGGAAAACAACATTGATATTTTTCAGCACACTGTCCAGATTTTCCCATCCTACGATCTCATTATGATTCATCTCTGGCAGAGCATTGTAGTAGGCCAGAATTTTGCTATTCTCTGAGAATTGAGTGGTCCAGCGACGGGCTATTACATCCGTTCCCCCAGCGCTACCATAAATAACTGGAAGTCTATTCATCAGGGAAAGTGCCAGTTCGTAGGCATAGTTTGGACTGTTTTCCACGCTAAATCGTTCAGAACACCCTTCAAGATGCTCAAGGGCAACATTCAGGTCATCAAGAAGATTCTTCTCTGCATATCCGAGCTTTATAAGCAGATACAGAAGTGTTACGAACAGATATCCAAAGGCAGTTCTAGGTGGATATCCCGAAGGTATTTTGACAAAACTCAAAGCTTTTCCTTTATCGTTCAGGGCATGAAACTCTTTCTCAATCTTCCCATTACTGGAAATGCATGCGATGTAAGCTCCCCTCTTTATAGCATCATAAAAACAGGAAAGAGTTTCCTCTGTATTTCCCGAGTAACTTACCAGGATAACAAGAGTTCTATCATTCACATATCCAGGCAAGTTGTAGCTTCTTACCACTTCAAACGGGACTTCTATCTTATCTCTGAGAAGATTTTTCACAAAATCTCCGCTTATTGCAGAGCCACCCATTCCACAGTATACAATGTTCCGAAAACCATCTCTGGTATTCACGTCTATTCTTTTACCAATCTCGATAGCCTCTCTAATCTGCGCCGGGAAATTAAGAAGAATATTATACATGTTAGCGCTATCGTATTCCAGTTTTAAACTCATATTTTCCCCCCTAAGTTTGGTTTTTTACAGCGTCCAGATACGTTTCGTTTAATAATTTGTACAAAGAAACGATATCTCTTTCTTTTAGTATCAGCTTCTCAAGTTTTCTTATTTCTTTGTGATTTATACCCGCTATTAGTTCCGTAACAATTTTAAGAGAACTCAAATTTACACTTATTGATCTGATTCCCACCCCCATTAAACCGATAAGTGCTATGGGATCAGCTGCCATCTCTCCACATACGTACACCGGGATGTTGAATTTCTCTCCGACCTCGACCACCTTTTTCACGGCTCTAAACATTTCAGGATGGTAATGATTTTTTATCATGTATTCATCTCTCTTTTTCCCAAGAAGATAGACAGCAAGGTCATTGGTTCCTATGCTCAAGAAATCAGCCTTCTGGGCCAGACCCTCCAGATTTTCAATAGCTCTATCAGTTTCTATCATTACCCCGATTGGAATATCCGTCTTGCATCCCAGACTTCTACAATCAGTTTCATTCATCACTTTTTTAAAAAGGGCCCTCGCTCTTTCCACCTCTTCTACTTCATTAACAAGCGGCAGCAATATCTTTATCTCTCCATTTGTGGATGATCTTATGAGAGCCCTGAATTGTGTAACAAGCAGAGAGGGATTTTCGAGGGCAAACCTGATGCCCCCTGTGTCCTCCAGAATTTCCTTTTTCCTCAGTGCTTTTATGTCCAGAATATCCAGGATTTTATCTCTTCCAAAATCAAAAATTCTAAATGTCACGGGCTTTCCATCCATATGTAACAGAACCTTGGTGTAAAGCTCAAATTGCTCGTCCTCATCGGGAATAGCATTTTTTTCAAAACAGATATATTCTGTTCTGAACAGGCCTATACCTTTCACCACAGAAGGTTTTATAAGCTTTACCTCTTCGTAGAAGCCAGCGTTCACATAAATACCAATCTTTACGCCATCTCTGGTTTGATGTTCCTCCCCTTCTATGCTTTTAATATCTATTCTCTGTCTAAACTTTTTCTGTCGCTCGAGGTATTCCTTTTCCAGCACCGAATCAGGGTTGACGAAAACTCTGGCCGTGTCAGCATCAAGAACCACTTTGTCAGAATCTGAGATCTCATCAATATTAATACCAGAGACATACGGAATATTCAGTGCTCTGGCAAGTATCCCTGAGTGAGAATCATATCCTCCGTACCTTGTAATTATTCCCAAGATTTCCTGACCATGAAGATGAATCAAATCGGACGGAGCAATACGCTCGCAAATCACAATGGAAGGAACTTGGATCTTGGGAGCATTATACTTTTCGTTAAACAACAGGTGGTGTAAGACCCTTCTCTTTACGTCGCTGAGATCCACCATTCTCTCGCTTTGGTATCTGGAGGATGAATCTCCAAGCATTCTTTCATACTGACTCATAACCTCATTATAGGCCCAGGCCACGTTTTTTCTGCTGCGGGTAACATGTTTAAAAACCTCTTTTATCATCTCCTCATCAGCAATGGCCATAAGCTGTGCATTTATAAGTTGTAGTTGGTCATCGCTCAG
>QNCQ01000085.1 GCA_003645825.1 Fidelibacterota bacterium | reverse complement strand
CCGTACGTTATGTATGGTTTTCTAAGTCTTATATTGGAGTCTCCAATCGGGATAAACATTTCTTACCCTATAATAGTAAACTTTATCCTATATTCGAGTTTGTTGTAACACCTATCCATAGCTCTCAGCAGAATTTCATGTGTCCCTTTCTCCAGAGCTTTTTTCAATCTGTACCTTACGTAATCGCTGGCTCCGTTAAACTCCAGGATGACCTTCTGCTGGTCTACAAAAAGCTCCAGTGCTGTATCATCTTTTATCCCTGAAAGATCATCTTTCAGATAAATTTTTATTTCCTTCAGATCCCTTGCATAGTACCTGCTTCCATTGGCTGGTCTGCTCCTTACTACCACTGGAGGTACTGTGTCAACCAGTACTGCGAACAGGCCCGTGTTACGCGCTTTTGCTCTATAAGCGTTCTCTGAAAAGTTATACTCTGTTTCCAGATATTCTGGTTTTCCTTCTTCAATGTAGTAAATAGCTGTCTTGATAGGATTCAGGAATATATGTCTTTCATCCCTGTATTCAATCCTTATTGGTTTTTTTAGGAATCTATCTACCGGGTATACCCAGTAAGCAACCTTTTCTTTTTCTCCTTTATCGATCCAACATACAAGAGTATCAAGTACCGTGGCAGAGTCAAAAGAGACAGTAAATAAACTGTCCTGAGAATGGATTTTGATTTTTCCGTCAGGATAGACAGGTTTCATGTTAAGCCTACTTCTAAATATCAGCTTGCTATCTCCCCCACATCTAATTTCAAAAGCGTCTGCTTTGCCTAAGAGAACAAAAGAAGGGATTGATATGTCGTACTCGCAGGGTGTGCTCTCATAATAATCTAGAGGAAAGAGGTCCTGATTCATTTGGAGATAAAAACTTTTTGGGCCAAAATATGGTCTGTTCGTGAATACTTTGAAAAAAGCTGCTTTGAGCATATGGTTCAGGTATACTTCCATATCGAGATTTGAAGTGGAGGCTTCTTCTTGTCCAATGGGGATGAACACAGGACGATAAAAGAAACTGTCGGATACCGCGTGAACTTTGATAAGACTTTTCCTGCTTGTAGAAACGCTGTATGTAAGCTTTATAAGACTGTCGGACACGCTGACATTGTACATTAGTCGACCGGGTTCCCTGACACCATATCTATTCACGATCTCGAGATTAAAATTGTCCATGTGAAGGTCCTTTGCTTTCTCGAGTATAATAGAACCCTTTCCCTTGCCGAAGCTTCTCTTGATTATCTTCAGATTCCTGACAGGAAGAGATTCCACTGTAAAATCAAGCTCAGATTTATTGAGACTATTGTCCAAAACCACAATCTTCATGTTGTATGTTCCTGGGGAAAGATCAAGTATGCCTGTCATATCAGATTTGTAAATACTCAGGGGTAAATCATTTGCAGCTTTATATAGTCGGTGATAGAAGTTTTTGTTCCCTTCCCTCATTCTAAGGTTTCTGTCCACGTCAACGTAGGATGTCCATTCAAACAATATCGTATCATAAGCGACCTGGAACGCCAGGGAATCATTTACGAAGAGCTGAACACTGTATGGTGAAAAGATATTTTTGATCCCCCTTTTTGTATCATAGGTTTTTACCTCTATACCAAACTTCCCGCTTACGAAAACCTTGCCTTTTATCCGCCACCTGTTTTTTCCGTGATAAAACACCTTTTTTGTTATCGGATCAGGGTAGCCATTTAGAAAAGTTTTTCTGGTCAGTGGTACGAAAGTTATCTCTTTTATTGTCGGAATGGTTTTGTCGTTGACATTGTAATAATATTTGAGAGGATTTACAGGGTTTCCAAATTTGTCCCTTATCTCAAAATGCAGGTGAGGTGCTTTTGTCCCGCTATCACCGGTGTAAGCTATGAGTTCTCCTTTTGCTACGGGCATTTCTCCTGGTTCAAACGAGATCTCTACAGAAAACCTCCCGACTTTTTGCTGTTTTTCTCTTACAATTTTTTCAATTCCCTCTGAGAATCTATCCAGATGGGCGTATACAGCGATAGTACTGTCTATCAATCTTTGGTACAAAACTTTCCCATAACCGAAAGGAGAGACTCTAACCTTAAAGATGTACCCTCTATCTATTGCATAGACCGGATGTCCTATTGAGTGGTTGGTTTTAATATCGATGCCGGAGTGAAAATGACCGGGTCTGTATTCTCCGAATGTAGAGCTCAATTCTCTACTTACTTTTACAGGCCAGAGATAGTCAGACGGATAGAGAGTACACAGAAATACAAATATCAGCGACACTCCCCTTACCATGGAATTTACAGATAGAAATCTACCCTGTGTATACTTCGGTTCGGTTTCTTCCCTTCTTCTTTGCCACATAAAGTGCATTGTCCGCTGCCTCTATCAGCTCCATGGGATTATTCATTTTACCTGGAACAAATTCTGCTACACCGCATGATACTGTTACTGCAACTTTTTCTCCGTTCTTTTCAACCTGATTTTTCTCAATAAGTTTCCTGATCTTTTCCGCAACTTTACACGCTGCTTTAATTCCAGTTTCGGGAAGCAGTATAACGAATTCTTCCCCACCATATCTTGCCGGAATATCATGTATTCGGAGGTTATTTTTCAGAACCCTTCCTATCATTTTGAGCACTTCATCCCCCATAAGATGTCCGTAGGTATCATTCACTTTTTTGAAATGGTCAATATCCAGCATTATACAGCTCAGTTTTGTATTGTACCTCAGACACCTTGATACCTCCTGTTTCAGTTCGTAGTCGAGGCTTCTGCGGTTGCTTAGCCCTGTCAGAGGATCTGTAACGGAAAGAGACTCCAACAATTTGTTTGCCTGTTCAAGTGCCTTTGTTCTTTCTCTGACTTTCTCCTCGAGCATTTTGTTCATTTCTTCAAGCTTTCCGTGAGTGAGTTTTAGCTCATCTATCGCAACCTTCAGATAGTTTTCTCGGGATCTGAGTTCCTTTAGTAAACTATCAAGGGCAATTGCAAGTTTTCGGAGCGCAGGAGGATTGGTAATACGCATGTATTTTTCAAGATTTGCCTCACTGCTCCCGGCTGCAATTCGAGAAACTTCCCCGGCGAATTCCTCCAGTGCTCGATTTATGTCTTCGTTCAGCTCTTTCTCCTTTTTTTCCCTTTTTTTCCTTTACCTTTGACCAGTGGCACAAACCTCACAGGGAGCATTCGCTGTTCTGTAATTCCGCCTTCAAGCTTTCTTATCTTGACTAAGTCCTGTGTCCAGCCTTTTGGCCCAACTGGAATTACAATGATACCTCCAACTTCACACTGGTTTATAAGTTCGGGTGGAATATCCTCGCTGGCTGCCGTCACAATAATTCGCGAGAAAGGAGCAAATTCCTTCCAGCCTTCTCTTCCATCACCGACTTTAAACTTTATGTTTCTGTACCCCAGTTTTGTAAGAGCTTCTTCTGCCCTTTTCGAAAGCTCCTCGATCACTTCAACAGTATAAACTTTTTCGGCAATTTCAGCAAGAATGGCAGTCTGGTAACCAGAGCCGGTTCCAATTTCTAAGACTTTTGAGGCTGGTTCAATTTCGAGCTCCTGGGTCATAAATGCGACAACATATGGCTGAGAAATCGTCTGTCCATAACCAATAGGGAGTGGTTGATCGCTGTATGCTAATTCTTTGTATTCATCCGGCACAAAACATTCTCGTGGGACACTTTTCATTGCCTTAACAACACGCCGGTCGGTGATCCCTCTTGCAACTATCTGTTCATCGACCATTTCTTCCGGAGTGCATGGGTAAATTCCAGGTAGCATCGCTTCTCCCTATATCACGGTACCATCGGGTATGGTGGTATTTTTAGGAATAACAACAATTCCATCCCTTATTGAATAGTTTTCAGCATCGAAATTCGCAAAACCTTTTTCGTTTATTATCCTGACGTTATCTCCAATTCGTGCGTTTTTATCTATTATGGCTCTTTTTATAATGCAGTTATGTCCGATACCTATAGGTATAAAGTCCGGTGGTGTTTCATTTTCATAATAATCTGCTCCCATTATTACGCTTTGTTCCACGGTAGTGCCTTTTCTGATGATGGTCCTCAAGCCAATTACCGAGTTGTGTATTCTACACTCAGACAGGTAACAACCGTCAGCGATTAAAACATTCTCTACATCGCATTTCCGCATTCTTGAACCAGGGAGAAATCTGGGACGGGTGTAAATAGGATACTTTTCATCATAAAAAGAAAAGGGCGGATTAAGGGAAGCAAGCTCCAAGTTTGCTTCGAAGAAAGACTTTACGGTACCTATGTCCCGCCAGTAACCATCGAACCGGTGGGCAAAAACCCTGTACCTTTTGATTGCTTCGGGAATGATATGCCTGCCAAAGTCGTCTCCCTTTATCTCTTCGAGAGTTTCAAAGAGAACTTCTCTGCTAAAGATGTATATTCCCATAGAAGCGAGATATGCTCTGTTACCTGAAACCAAAGGACTTTTTATTCTATCAAGCAGTTGTTCATCGAAGGGCTTTTCGAAGAAGCACCTGATTCTGGAACTTTCATCGACCTGAAGGATACCGAAGCTACCGGTCTCCTTTCTACTTACAGGGGTTACGGAGATTGTGACGTCGGAATTTTTCTCCAAATGAGTTTTTAAGAACTTTCGATAATCCATCCGGTAAAGATGGTCTCCGGAGAGGATAAGAATATAGTCTGCTCCAATATTTCCTATAAAAGAAAGGTTTTGCCTTACAGCATCAGCAGTACCCTGATACCAGTTGGTATTGTCCATTGTCTGCTGAGCTGCTAAAATGTCAACGAATCCCCTGGAAAATGCTCCCAGTTGAAATGTGTCGTAGATGTGTCTATGCAGACTGTGTGTGTTAAACTGGGTCAAGATAAAGATCTTCTCAATTCCGCTATTTAGGCAATTGCTGACTGCAATGTCGATGATACGGAATTTCCCGGCAATAGGAACAGCCGGTTTTGCCCTGTATTTTGTCAGAGGGTACAACCTTGTCCCTTTTCCCCCTCCGAGAATAATGGCCAGAATGTTTTCGGCTTTCAAGTCCATTCACCCCCCAGAAGTTTGTAGCAAAGGAATGTGACCAGAAACCCAACAGCCAGTCCTACTAACACCTGTAGAAAACTATGTGCTTTCATTTTCACTCTTGACCATGCTAACAAAGGAAATGTAACCATCAGCCACAAGAAATTTCTGTCCACTACAATCCAGAGGGCAGAAACCATTCCTCCAAGAGTTGCTCCATGTATGCTTATTTTCCACCATTTCGTAACAACGGCGACAATTATGGAAGTGAGGATGCAAGCAGAGAGCAGAATTAATACTTCTTTCCCGGCACCAAGAAATAACAACACAAGGAAGCTTAAACCATAGGCAGCAAGATTTACAAAGAAAAGACCAAATCTGTCATCTTTTTCCGGAATGTCTATGCTCTCGGTCATCCCCCTACTTTTTAATGATACTACGTAAATAGTGGGAAGAATAAAAACGAACAGTGTTACTATAAGATAGAACTCTAAGAACTTCGCAAAAGATCCTGACGTTTTTAATATCACCAGGAAAAATGTTACAGGGCTGACAAGAACCGGGTGAAGGATCATTGAGATTATAGCGGCGGCAGGGGATTTATTCAGAACTTCTCTATACGATTCCACGTTCCCATCTCTATCAAATTTTAATAACACTTCCTGCAAAACTCATTGCCATAAGCATCTGGAGAATGAACACAAGGTAGGTACGAAATCTTAAAATGAAAAAGACGGTTTTAAGAGATTTGCCAAACCCCGTAGTCCTTCCCTCACCTATTATCCTCACGCATCTTGTAAGCAGATATAGCATGGCAATAACCCCTGAGACAGATATGGTAAAAAATAGATAAATTGGATTAAAAGAATAAATGGCTGAAGATATCCATACTGCAATCCAGGCAAGACACCACATCGCCTGTATCAGACGGTTAATGGCGAGCTTTTTTATGAATTTTCGTCCCCATACAGTTTCCTTAGTAATGGTAATGATATTCGCAACATCATAGGAAAGGAGCACTGTCAGAAAGTAGGAAACAATCCCCCATCCGATTAACAGGGAATACAGGAACCCCCGGGAGCCAGTGACAGTAATAACATCTCCGTGGAAGGTCCATCTCAAAGGGGTAATGGATGGGGTAGAATCGATATTGTAAAATACTAGGCCTATCGAGGTAATAATCAGCAAAATAGCAAAGAATTCCAAAATTCTATTCTCAAAGATGTATTGTAATTTTGTCTCTGGCTGTAAAATGGATAAAGGCTTCCCTCCTTCTCGCACACTGCTTAAATAACTGTACCCCAGATAGGTTATAACCAGGGCTGTGGTGATAACGTAAAAAATAGGCATACAGCAATGTTTGATGAAGGTGGTAAGCAGGAAACTCAGTACCACGGAAGCAGCCAGAACGGAAAGCTCCGTGATTCTGAAGTTATTAACAATTTTGTTGAGCCGGGAGGTGTTATGGAAGATTTGTGTCAGATCAAATCCTAAAATGCCTTTTTTCTGGTAAAACACAAGAAAGTCAAAAAG
Organism: Fidelibacterota bacterium; assembly: GCA_003645825.1. Lineage (GTDB taxonomy): Bacteria > Fidelibacterota > UBA2242 > UBA2242 > B5-G15 > B5-G15. The sequence goes on along the minus strand of QNCQ01000085.1, from coordinate 558 downwards.
AAAAATTGTTATGACCAGTAGGATGAAATTGATGATATTTTTCGACCATGCTATACTAATCTCCACCGACAATATATTAACATATTATTTGTTCAAATTCCAGAGAAATAATTTGTAGCGCCACGGGGAGTCGAACCCCGGTTACCACATTGAAAGCGTGGTGTCCTAACCACTAGACGATGGCGCCAATTTTCAATCAACGGGTGAGTGACGGGACTTGAACCCGCGACCAACAGGGCCACAACCTGCCGCTCTACCAACTGAGCTACACTCACCATATAATTAGCATGCAAATTTAAAAAATAAAAATATGGTTTTCAAATGATAGTTGGGAGCAGAAAAATGTACAGTTCATTCACATGGTATACAGTTAAGGAAATTAAAGGGGTTGATAGGGATAAGAGAGATTAAGAGGCTAACAGATGAGAGATTGATAGAGGTTAGAAGGATAGCAGAAGGAGATGGAATAGGTTTAATAGAGGGGATTGAAGGAGAGAGCTCTCTCCGTTTAAGTTTTGATAGAGATAAGAAGGAGGAGAGAGCCCATGGTAATAAGAT
>QNCQ01000084.1 GCA_003645825.1 Fidelibacterota bacterium | reverse complement strand
GTCAGGAAATGTGGAAAAGAATAAAGGAAAAATTGTCCGGGTCATGGGTCCGGTGGTAGACGTAGAATTTGCAATGGGCGAACTTCCAGCAATCTACAGCGCACTTTATATTCAAAAACCAGAAGGAACTCAACTATACTTAGAAGTGGAATACCATATTGGCGACCGAGTTGTAAGAGCAATAGCCCTCGATTCTACAGATGGCTTGTATAGAGGCATGGACGTGGTAAATACTGGAGGTCCTTTGACCTTCCCTGTAGGAAAGGAAGTATTAGGTCGAGTTATGGATCTGCTGGGAAATCCCATCGACAATAAGGGCCCAATTAATGCAAAAATGCGGCTTCCAATCCACAGAAAACCCCCTTCGCTCACTGAAATAGAAACCTCCACCGAAATGTTTGAAACCGGCATAAAAGTTATAGACCTTATAGCACCATACACCCGAGGTGGAAAAACCGGGCTATTCGGCGGCGCTGGAGTAGGGAAAACCGTTCTGATTCAGGAGCTGATTAGAAACATAGCCTCTGAACACGGCGGCTACGCAATATTTGCCGGCATCGGAGAGCGAACCCGCGAGGGAAACGACCTGTGGCTTGAAATGCAGGCAAGCGGCGTAATAGACAAAACCACCATGATCTTCGGACAGATGAACGAACCACCCGGAGCGAGAATGAGAGTTGGACTATCCGCCCTCACGTGTGCGGAATACTTCAGAGATCATGAAAAAAAAGACGTACTGCTATTCATTGACAATATTTTCAGGTTCACTCAGGCTGGAGCTGAAGTATCAGCTCTACTCGGAAGGATACCATCCGCAGTAGGTTACCAACCAACCCTCGCAACCGATATGGGCGAGTTGGAGGAGAGAATCGTTTCAACCAGAAACGGAGCAATCACATCCGTGCAGGCTATATACGTTCCCGCAGACGACCTCACGGATCCTGCCCCTGCAACAACATTCGCTCATCTCGATGCAACAACCGTCCTCGACCGAGGTATCGCCGAACTGGGAATATATCCGGCAGTGGATCCCCTTGCCTCAACTTCTAAAATCCTGGATCCCCGAGTAATAGGCAGTCGACACTACAAAGTGGCAAAGAGAGTTCAGGAAATCCTTCAAAGATATAGAGAACTCCAAAATATAATCGCAATCCTTGGAGTTGAAGAGCTATCCGAAGAAGACAAAATCATAGTGAATCGAGCCAGAAGGATACAAAGGTTCTTCTCACAGCCATTTCACGTAGCAGAAGAATTCACAGGATACAAAGGAAAATACGTAAAACTCAAAGATACTATCGACGGTTTCGAGAAAATCATAAAAGGGGAAGTTGACAGTTTACCCGAGCAAGCTTTTATGTACGCAGGTACTATCGAAGAGGTGTATGAAAGGGCAGAAAAAATCACCACTCAAAAGGTGTAACCTATGAAGCTTATTATCGCAACGCCTTTACGAGAGGAAGAAATCGAAAGTGTTGAATACGTGAGACTACCTACAATAGATGGATATATCGGGATACTTGATAATCACATAAGCTCCATAGTGGCTCTCGAACCCGGAGATATAAAATATCGCAAAGAAGGGAAAATATATTACCTGTGGGGGAGCGGAGGATACGCTGAAATAACAAAAAACAAAGTGCTTATAATCGCAGAAAGTGTTGAGAAACCTGAAGAAATTGATATAAAGCAGGCAGAAAAAGAGGTTGACAAAATTTCTCAGAAAGTAAAAACTTATGGGCCTCTTGCAGGATTCGTCATGGCAGGCGTTGATTTGAAAAAGAACGTAAACAAACTCAAGTTTGTAACCAGATTTGGTAGAAAGTAGCCCGGAGGTAGGAAATGCTAAAAAGAACCCACACATGCGGAGAACTGAGACCAAAGGATTCTGGCAAAGAAGTTATTCTTTGTGGATGGGTGAATACCACTCGAGACCACGGGGGGCTAATTTTCATAGACCTGAGGGACCGATATGGAATCACTCAAATCGTTTTTGACCAATCAGCCTGCGGAGACTTTTATGAAAAGGCTAAGAAGCTCGGTTTTGAAGATGTAATTGGTATAAAAGGTATCGTAAGAAAAAGACCCGAAGAATCTATTAATGAAAACCTGGCAACCGGAGAAATTGAAGTCCTGGTAAAAGAGCTCGAAATCTTCAACGAATCAAAACCTTTACCATTCATGGTGACTGATAGAAGCAGCGGACTGGAAAATTTGAGGCTAAAATATAGATACCTTGACCTCCGCACTCGTGAAATGCAGAGAAATATTTACCTTCGGCACAAAGCCGCTCAGACGGTAAGGGAATACTATAATAGCCAGGGATTTTATGAAATAGAAACACCATTTTTGATGAAAAGCACTCCTGAGGGAGCAAGAGACTTCTTAGTACCAAGCAGAATCCATAGAGGAAAATTTTATGCCTTACCGCAATCCCCTCAGATGTTCAAACAAATCCTGATGATAGCGGGTTTTGACAAATACTACCAGATAGTCAGATGTTTCAGGGACGAAGACCTCAGGGCAGACAGACAACCAGAATTTACCCAAATAGACGTAGAAATGTCTTTCGTAGACGAAAATGATGTTATGACCTCAACAGAGGAGATGCTAAGAAAGGTTTTTAAAAATACCATAGGTGTCGAGCTTGAAGAAAAATTCCCTGTCCTCACCTATGACGAAGCAATAAAAAGATATGGTTCTGACAGCCCAGATATCAGGTTTGGACTTGAACTAAAAGACGTATCTAAAGTCTTCCTGGAATCAGACTTTAACATTTTCAAAAAGGCTGTAGCGGATGGAGGTTTCGTAGCAGGCCTGTGTTCTCCAGCTATGGATTACCTGACCAGAATGGAAATAGACAGACTAACCGAACAGGTCAAGAACTGGGGAGGGAAAGGACTCGCCTGGGGGCGGATAACGGAAAAAGGTTTTGAGGGCGGGATTTCTAAATTTGTCGAAGGCATAAAAGAAAAACTAATCGATATCTTTGCCGCCAAACCCGGAAACGTGATGTTTTTTATCGCCGATAAAGACTACAGAGCTTTTGAACTTTTGGGAATGCTCAGGTCCAGGCTTGGTGAAAATTTAAATCTTATAAAAACCGACAGCTTTAAGTGCATCTGGGTAACGAACTTTCCTCTTCTCGAATGGGACGAAGAAGAACAGCGTTACAAGGCAATGCATCATCCATTCACCGCTCCTGTTGCCGAGGATATTGAACTTTTAGAAACAGAACCGGCCAGGGTACGCTCAAGAGCATATGATATTGTGATAAACGGCGTCGAAATCGGAGGGGGAAGCATTAGAAACCACAGAGTAGATATTCAGAAAAAACTGTTTAAAGTACTGGGAATAAGCGAAGAAGAAGCGGAAAGGAAATTCGGCTTCCTCCTTGAAGCTCTTTCTTACGGAGCCCCTCCACACGGGGGCATAGCTCTCGGATTCGACAGATTAATAATGTTACTGGCAGGAGAAGAAAGCATAAGGGAGGTCATAGCTTTCCCGAAGACTAAAAATGCTCTCTCGCTCATGGACGGATCTCCTTCTGAAGTTAGCGAGGAACAATTAAAAGAATTGGGAATAAAAATTACCAAGTACTAAAAAGAAAGGAGGTGAGAAAATAGCTACAAAGAAAAAAGCTTATACAAAAACAATTGAAATAAAGGGGGTCGATCCCCTTCTTGTATATGGAGTCAATGACTCCTATCTGACCATAATAGAGGAAAACCTGCACATGAAAATCATTGCCCGCGGAAACAAGGTCACCCTTCACGGAGATGATGACTCCATTTCAATAGCAAACAGAGTCTTTGGGGAAATGCTCCTTACGATAAATCAGAAAGGATACCTCAGCGAAAATGATGTGCGAACACTTATACATATCGAAAAAGGGGATATTGACAAAAAAGAGGATATCTCTCCTAACACAGTAATACTTTACACCAAAACGGGCGCTATTAAGCCAAGAACTCCCAACCAAGAAGAGTATTACAAATCCACTTTAACTAACGACATCGTATTCGCAATAGGTCCTGCAGGCACAGGAAAAACTTACCTTGCGGTCGCAATCGCTATTGCCGCATTTAAAAACCATGAAGTCCAAAGAATAATCCTAACAAGACCCGCCGTTGAAGCAGGAGAGAAATTGGGCTTTCTTCCCGGGGATCTAAAGGAAAAAGTCGACCCTTACTTAGCTCCTCTGTATGACGCATTGTATGAAATGCTTCCTACGGAGAAATTACGTTCCCTGATAGACCAGAAAATTATTGAAGTAATTCCTCTCGCCTACATGAGAGGAAGAACTTTGAACAATGCATACGTAATTCTCGACGAAGCTCAGAATACAACAAGCATGCAGATGAAAATGTTTCTCACCAGACTGGGAGCAAACTCAAAAGCTATAATAACAGGGGACATCACTCAAATCGACCTGCCTGATTCCACTACATCAGGACTTTTAGAAGCGGAAAGTATACTCAAAGGTATAGAGGGAATTGGATTTATCTATTTTGATGCCCGCGATGTTGTCAGACACAAGCTTGTTAAAGATATTATAAAAGCCTACGACACAAAAAACAACAAAACATAAAAAAACTTCAGAAAATAACTTTATCCTTTTTCCTTGGTTCACCTATCTTTGAGTGAATAGGACAAACTTCCGTTGGCTCTGTCCCCTTAATGAAAATCTCAGTTTCCACAGGACAATATTTCGAAGCAAGAAGTTTTGTCTCTTTACAAATCTTAACCTCAATAACATTCTCTGGCTTTTCAAATTTCTTCGGAGGCCATCCCATTTCTTTGTGCACTTCCCTCATAAATTTTGCCCAAATAGGCAATGCCGCTACTGCCCCGGATTGTCTCGGACCAAGTGAAACAGCAGGATTATCCACCCCCACCCAAACCCCCGTGGTAATATATGGAGTAAAACCAACAAGCCAGGCATCAGAAAAATTGTTCGTTGTTCCGGTTTTAGCACCTGCGGGATACTTAAACCCATAAATCCTGCGGGCATTCTTCGCTGTCCCCTTATCAATCACAGTGCCCAGCAGACTGATCATTATATACGAAACCTCTTTACTGAACACATAATCTTTCACCGGCTTGTGCTCGTAAATCGTATTACCGTACCTATCTATAATCTTCTCTATTGCATAAGGCTGATTCCAGATCCCATAATTTGCAAAAATACCATACGCAGCCGTTATCTCTAAGGGAATCACCGAAGCAGCTCCAAGAGCTATAGCATCCACGTTGGGAATGTGCGTTGTAAGATGCATCCGCTTCGCTGTCTCAACGACAGATCTGGGCTGTATTAACTCCTGAACAACTCTCACCGTAACCAGATTCAGCGACCTCCTCAATGCCTCTCTAAGAGTGGTCGGCCCACCTGTTGAAAGGTCATAGTTCTTTGGTGCCCACCTCGTCCCATCTTCCATCTCAACAACAACAGGTTGATTAAGCAGCTGCGTAGTAACAGGAATACCATTATCAATCGCCGTTACATAAACAATCGGCTTAAACACTGAACCTGGCTGTCTTTTTGCCTGAACAGCTCTATTAAACTGCGACTCTTTAAAATTTCTCCCCCCGACCATCGCAAGAATCCGCCCGGTCTTATGATCCAATGCCACCAGAGCCCCCTGCACAGTTAAATAAGCTTTTAAAGACGAATCCACAGGAACCTCTCCTCTCACCATTGCCTGTATTTTCTCGGGTGTAAGCGTGGAATCCTTTGTCAAACTGATTATTAACTCAGGATTTTTTAATATCCTATCATTCAATACCTTCTGCTGCCGTTTCAGGTGGTCTGTCAGAATAGAATCAGCAAGCTTCTGGATACGAGTGTTAAGCGTGGTGTATATAGTTAAGCCATCACGATATATATCAAACCCAAGCTTCTTCCTCATCTTACCGAGTTTTTGACGAACATACTCAACAAAATAAGGTGCTATCTTAGCCCGCGTCTCAGGTTTCTGAATACACAACGGGCTATTTTTATAGATAACATACTCCTCATCAGTTATAAAACCTTCCTCTCTCATCAAAGCAAGAACCAGATTACGCCTTCTGAACGCATTCTCTGGATGCAAAATAGGAGAATAGATATACGAATTTCTTATCATACCGGCAAGTAGAGCGCACTCATCCAGTTCCAGCTCCCAGCAGTTTTTGTTGAAATATCTCTTGCTCGCAGCCTGAACTCCATATACCCCATGACCAAACCATGTAGAATTGAGATACATCTCCAGAATCTCATCCTTCGAATATCGCCTCTCTATCTGAATAGCCGTCAACAGCTCTTTTATCTTCCTGACAAGTGTTTTTTCATAACCTATATTCTCATAAAGGATACGGGCAAGCTGCTGGGTAAGAGTGCTTGCCCCCTGCTTTTTGCTGAGTGTCGCAATGTCTATCACTACCGCCCTTACAAAATCCCGAAGACTAAATCCCCAATGTTTGCGGAATCTGGAATCCTCAACGGCAATAACTGCTTCCTGCATTGCCCGCGGAATTTTTTCTATCGGAACATATATTCTTCTCTGAACAAACAATTCCTGTAAAACCTTGCCATCCGCTGAGTAAATTCGGGTGGCAAGCTCCGGATTGATATTTTGCAATCGCTCCGGAGACGGTAAATCCCTGGAGAAGTAAGATAGCACGCCGAGAACTACACCCCCACAAACTATATAAACCGCAATCACCCAGAGGAATGCTTCAAACCATGTTACAATTCTCCTGCTTCTATTTCTCCTTCCCATTCCTTTTCCTCAAAAGTGTCACACAACCTCTACTATGACCTTCGAAAATATCAAATATATTACTTTAAATCAAAGAGATTGTTCAAATATAGAAACAACATAAAACTGCAACGCGTGCATATCTTGTAACCTCTGACAGGGCTTGCAAGCTTGCTGGCTTATTCGCTAATACAATCTTTCAATCCCTTTTCCTAATTGGGTCACTTTCTGACTGATATCGACGCAGATATAGTAAGGGAACCATGTACATCTAGAGCGTTTCAATCCCTTTTCCTAATCGGGTCACTTTCTAACAAATCATATACCTCAGTTTTACAATAACCAGCCTTTTAGAAATGTATAACATACAACC
>QNCQ01000083.1 GCA_003645825.1 Fidelibacterota bacterium | reverse complement strand
GGTTATTTGTTACATTACAGTAGTTTAAGGCGTGGGGGGTTTATGAATTTCCCGTGGTTATTTTTGATCAATCTTGGAATAATATCTTTAGCCTTGCTGCTTGCGACTCTGATACGTGTCAATATCAGGTTTTTCCAGAAATATCTTATTCCGAATTCACTCACCGCCGGATTTATTTTGCTTATTTTTTACAATTACATTGCTCCTTTTTTTGGACTTTCTCAGGCTTCTCTTGGGCATATGGTATATCATCTTTTGAGCATATCTTTTATCGCAATGAGTCTTCGCAAGGCACCTCTTCCTAGAGAAAAGGGAGGAAAGGGAATAGTATCAACGTCGATTTCTATAATATTTCAGTATTCTGTTCAAGCTCTAACGGGGCTTCTTCTGACATTTTTTTTCATCAAAACCTTTATACCTGACCTTTTCCCATCGTTTGGATTTTTTCTTCCTCTTGGTTTTGCTCTTGGTCCTGGGCAAGCATATGCCATTGGTCAGGGCTGGGAAGAGTTTGGTTTCAAGGGCGCTGGAAGTGTTGGTTTAACCTTTGCAGCTCTGGGATTTATATGGGCATGTTTTGGTGGAATGTATCTCATAAACTATGGGCTTAGAAAAAACTGGATTGGGGAAAGGAAAGTTGAGGTTATTAAGAAACTTAGAGTGAAATCTGGAGTTTATCCAAAAGATGTAAAGAGACCAGTTGGATCCCATTTGACCACTGAATCGGAGGCGATCGATAGTATGACGCTTAATTCCGCTGTTGTTTTTGGTACATATTTACTGAGTTACCTGTTCCTGAAGTTTCTCACATGGCTGCTTTCTTTCGCAGGGAAGCTTGGGATGGACCTGGCTGTTAATTTGTGGGGAATCAGTTTTGTTTTTGCGGCGCTAACTGCTCTTGCGGTTAGAAAAGTGTTTCATTCTATCAGGATCGACTATGTTATGGATAATGGGTGTCTTACCCGAATATCAGGATTTGCAGTGGATGTAATGGTTGCCGCCTCTCTCGGAGCTATATCTATAGTCGTTGTAAGAAAATACTGGCTTCCCATATTGGTAATAAGTACTGTGGGGGGGATAATTATAAGTTTGAGTGTTCCCTGGTTTTGTTCAAGAATATTTAGAGATCACAAATTTCATAGAACTCTGATTGTGTATGGAGCCAGTACAGGCACGATGCCTACAGGTCTTGCGTTGTTGAGAGTTATAGATCCCCAGTTTGAGACCCCGGTGGCTTCGGATTATATGTTCTCGAGTGCTGTTACTTTTGTTCTTGTGATACCTTTTATACTTGCAATTAATTTACCGGCATATAGCTATGCTTACAATAAACCGCTTTATTTTTGGCTTGCGATTTTTGTCGCTTTTGCTTACTTTATTTTTACCATGATTATGCATAAGGTACTTTCAGGTAAAAGTTTCTTCAAAAGGCCACTTAAGATTTGGTTTTACAAGACGGCAAAGTAAAAGCAACGTAGAGAGGAAGTTTAAAAATGGAGCCTCCCAAAAGTAAAGTAGGAATCTACTATTATTCCCTGTCTGGACGTACTAAAGAGGTTTGTGTTGAACTCAGCAGGTTGTTGAACTGTTATATCGAAGAAATTATTGATCTCAGAGAGCGAAGAGGCTTCCTTCAGTTTTTCAGGAATGGTTTTGAGGCTTTGTTTAATAAGGAGACCCAAATTGCTCCTTTGAAATCTTCGATTCGGGATTTTGACGTTGTTATAGTTGGAACCCCTATATGGGCGGGGAAAATTCCCCCTGCTGTTAGAACCTTTGTAAACCAGAATGCGTCTGATATAAGAAAATATGCACTTGTCTTCACTTATGGTTTTGAATTAGCGAAAAGGGCAGTTAGTGCTTTCGAAAAGATTCTGGGTGCTCCTCCTGCTGGAATTGCTGGATGTACTACAAGAGAGGTTGATGAGGAAAACTTCAGTAATGAGCTTCAGAATTTTATAAAAATGATTTCTATTTATATCTAAGGTATTTCTCTCTTTTGTCGAGGTACTCCTGAAGAGAAGCTCTCAGCCTGCTCAGTATCCATTCTGGTTTTTTATTTTCTCTAATGTATTTTACCACTTTGTCTGTTCCCATCGCTTTGTTGAACATTCCTATTCTTTTTGTTTCAAAAAGATTAGATTCCGGGAAAAGTTTGTTTATAGCGTACAGAATGTATATCTGCGTTGCAAAAGGGCGAAATTTTTTGAAATCATAAACATGCATTTGGACACCCGATAGCTGAATATTGCTGAAGTGAAAGTAATAGGGTCTATAATAAAGTGGCCTGAAATATACCCCGGGTAGCTCAAACTGATTTAACATGTCAGCCAGCTTTTCCCCTTCCACCCATGGAGCCCCAATCAGCTCGAAAGGCATAGTGTAACCAACTCCCACATTTATCCTGTCGAGTTCTCCTATTCCGCCGATTGCCGCACAGAAAAACGCCGTTTCCCAGTGGGGAACATGAGGGGATGTGGGAACCCATTCAAGCCCTGTGTCAGGAAAGATCATATCTCTTTTCCATCCCTCCATTTCAACAACGACCAGGTCAGCGAAAATTTTGAACTCGTTGTTGATAAAGTCGGCAAGTTCTCCGACAGTCATACCATAAACGTACGGTATAGGGTAAAGTCCTATGAAAGATTTGAATTTTTCTTCGAGAACAGGGCCTTCTACAAGATTGCCTCCGAGAGGATTTGGTCTATCCAGTACAATAAAGGTAAGTTCATTTTCCTTTGCGGCTTCCATTGCAAGTGCCATGGTATAAATGTAGGTGTACGGTCTGATGCCAATATCCTGAATATCATAAATCAGGACATCGAGTCCTTTGAGCATTTCTTTTGTTGGCTTTTTGGTCTTGCCATATAAACTGTAAACAGGTAGGCCTGTTTTTTTATCCGTAAAACTTTTTATCGTTTCTCCAGCTTTGATGTCTCCTCTGACGCCATGTTCAGGTCCAAAAAGAGCCATCAGCTTTACATCAGTTCTCTTAGAGAGAAGATCTACGGTGGACCTCAATTTTGAATCAACCCCGGTTGGATTGGTTATAAGGCCAACTCGTTTTCCTTTTAAAATGTTGATTTTCCTCTCAAGCAAGACCTCGATCCCGGGCTTGACTTTAGCCTCTCCCCATTCGAGACTGGTAAAGAGAAGACAGATAAAAAACATTGCAAAGAGCTTTTTCATTTTTCCCTTATGAATTTTGTTATTTTTTAAATAGCACCTATTGGTGTCAGGTCCTATTTTAAGTATATACCAAGCTTTTTCAAAATATTAACAAACTTTCTGGGTAAAGGGGGTTACAGATCTACTTGCTATCATTAACTTTGCACTACCAAGTATTGTTTTTATTTGTTAATTTAGAAAGTGAAAAAGATGGTAAATGAAAGTAAAAAAATTAAGCTGCGAGGGGGAAAATGAGTAATGCAAAATTTACTTTACCTGAGCCCAAGAACGAGCCTATTCTAAGTTACGCTCCTGGTACGGAAGAGAGAGTTCTATTAAAAGAGGCTCTTGATAAACTTTCTGGTGAACAGCTTGAAATACCGCTCATTATTGGCGGCAGGGAGATAAAGACCGGGAATATTGGCAAATGTGTAATGCCGCATGATCATAAGCATGTGCTTGCTGTTTACCACAAAGCTGGCAAAAAAGAGGTTCAGATGGCAATTGATGCTGCCAGGGAAGCATGGAAAGTATGGTCCAGGATGCCCTGGTGGGAAAGAGCCAGTATATTCAGGAAAATGGCGGAATTGCTTTCGGGACCATGGAGATATACGCTTAATGCAGCAACCATGCTTAACCAGAGCAAAAATGTGTTTCAGGCGGAGATTGATTCTGCGTGTGAGTTGATTGACTTCTGGAATTTTAACACCAAATACATGGAGCTAATATACGAGGAGCAGCCTTTTTCACCGAAAGGGCAGTGGAACAGGGTTGAATACAGACCCTTGGAGGGTTTTGTCTTTGCCGTAACTCCATTTAATTTCACTTCCATTGCAGGGAATCTGCCAACCTCGCCGGCAATGATGGGGAATACCGTGCTGTGGAAGCCTGCGTCTTCTGCTGTTTTCTCTGCGTATTATCTGATGAAGCTTTTCAAAGAGGCAGGGTTGCCGGATGGAGTGATAAATTTCATCCCTGGCAGCGGGAGCGAGATTGGTCCAATTGTGCTTTCGAGTAGCGAGCTTGCAGGGATTCACTTTACGGGAAGTACGGATACATTTCAGTATATATGGAAAACCGTGGGTGAAAATATAAAGCTTTACAGAAATTACCCGAGAATTGTTGGTGAGACTGGCGGGAAGGATTTTATTTTTGCGCATTCGAGTGCGAACTTGGATGAATTGAATACCGCTATGGTGAGGGGTGCTTTTGAGTATCAGGGGCAAAAGTGCTCTGCTGCATCGAGAGCTTATATACCTGAATCAATATGGCCAGAGTTCAGAGAGCTCTTTCTGGATACCATTAAGTCCATTAAGATGGGCGATGTGAGAGATTTTGAGAACTTTATGAACGCTGTTATTGATAGACCGGCCTATGAGAAGATAAAATCCTATATTGAGTTTGTGAAAAGTTCGGCGGAGGCTGAAATACTAATAGGAGGAACCTGCGACGATTCGAAGGGTTATTTCATTGAGCCTACGGTTGTACTGGCTACAAACCCGCAGTTTAAGACGATGGTTGAAGAGATATTTGGTCCTGTGATCACGATTTACGTTTATAAAGATACTGAGTATGAAGATACTCTTCATCTTTGTAATAGAACATCACCCTATGGTCTAACAGGTTCCATATTTGCCAGGGATCGAAAGGCTATTGCTGTGGCTGAAGATATTTTGAGGTATGCAGCTGGGAATTTCTATATTAATGACAAACCGACTGGTGCTGTTGTTGGACAACAACCCTTCGGAGGAAGTAGAGCATCAGGAACGAATGATAAAGCGGGGAGCATATTGAATCTTTATAGATGGGTGACACCGAGGGCTATAAAGGAGCTTTTTACTCCACCAAGAGATTATAGGTATCCTTTCATGGCGAAGGAGTAAAACAGAGTTCCATCTGTTTATTGGGTTTATTTTTGAGTTTATTTTTTTAACAGGACTTACTTTTTAAACTAGAATACTACGGTCCCAAAATCTTATTTATAAAGTCCAGTTTTGATTTTGAAAGAGGGTAAATTCTATTGTGAAAATCATTTGACTTTTTGCATTTTTTTGCTATCATTACTCGCTTTTTTGGTGGATAGGAGAGGGTAGTTTTATGATTGAGAAGAATATTTTTAACATTGTAGACAATAAAATAGTGTTGAGGATTAAAGGAAGAATTTGTGAAACTTCGGAAGAGCTTTTTACCAGCCATTTTTTCAAGGATTTTTTGTATGTTGCTGTAGAAAAGCTGCGCAGGAATGATTCTCCTCTTCTAAGTATTTTCGGAAAAAAGGACGTTACAGACGATGATCTGAATAGTCTTGTAAAAGTTTTTAATCTTCTTACCAAGATGCCTGCGGATTTTGTTGTGAAAGTGGACCCGGACTCTGCGAGGTTCTTTAGGGACAAGTCCTTACTAAATGATTTTGTAGAGTACCTTTATAATTACTGGAGGAGTTTTGACAGGTTTACAATCTGCGATTCTGAGGGAGATAGGCTTGATAAAAGGCCATATAGAACCTTTAATGATACGATAGAGACTCTTACTCATCTTATCAGGAAAGTGTACCGGGATATTCAGGAGAATATTACTGGCAAACATCCTCGTATCTACCGTCAGGTTGTAGCTGGGGCAAACTTTGCGGCTATTGCACTTTTACGAAAACTTGTTTTCCCTGATTCTGTTTATCATAAACTTGAACAGGTAAATGTTATAAGGCAGGTGTTATTGAATCCGCCTTTAATTCTTGATCCTCCTATGAATAAGAGGACGGGGCGTTTCACAAAGGTGGATGAAAATCCTCTGAACTACATTGATAGTATAAACGCGGATGATTGGTTGTGTTATCCTGCCAAAGTGGGGAAATATATTATTTATATATACTTTCATCAAAAATTTTATGAGCTTGGGTTTTCTCTTAGCAATTTATTTGAGCTCGCCGATGATGAGGATTTGAAGCGTCCACCTGATGCGATTTACCTTTATGGTGTGCCCGGGAAGTGTCTTTATCGTTTTTCGGACCTTCCAACCGTGTTCTTTGATGATGAGGATAACCATATTTTGATTGCGGCTGTACCGAATGAGGACAAGTTTGGGTATTTCGGTTATCTTAAGAAAATGGTTTTGACCCTTCATAATATTATTGTGATGAAGAGAAATCAATTGCCCTTTCATGGTGCCCTTCTCAAGTTGCTTTTGAAGAATGATAAAGAGGCTACAATTTTGATAGTTGGGGATACCGGAGCAGGGAAGTCGGAAACAATAGAGGCTATGAGGGTTATCGGTGAGGGTCTGATAAAGGAAATGGTAATTATTGCTGATGATATGGGTTCGATAGAGATAAATGGGAAAGGGGAAGCAATAGGGTATGGCACGGAGATCGGAGCTTTTTTGAGGCTTGACGATTTGCCAAAGGGATATGCTTTCGGTCAGATGGACAGGGCTATAATAATGTCCCCTACAAAGGTGAATGCCAGGATCGTGATTCCTGTGACCAACTATGAAGCTGTAATAAAGGGGCACAGGATAGATTATATTCTCTATGCGAATAACTACGAAGAAATAGATGAAGAACATCCCGTCATTGAGAGATTTGAGAATCCGGGTGAAGCGCTGAAGGTGTTCAGAGAGGGGACTGTTATGAGTAAGGGTACAACCACGTCAACCGGGATAGTGCATTCATATTTTGCAAATATCTTTGGCCCACCTCAATACAGAGACCTCCATGAGAAAATAGCAGTTGACTACTTCAATAAATTTTTTGAGAATGGAATTTTTGTCGGTCAAATCAGGACTCGCCTCGGGATAAGAGAATTTGAACGCAGGGGACCTGAGGAGGCGGCTGAGGAATTAATTAAGTTGATAGAGACGAATTAAGATACAGGGATGTAAAGTAAGTATAAAACCCGTTTAGCCTTCGGCGGAAACGGGTTTTGTGGAAAGAAAACCCACTTCTGCCCCGATAGGGGCTAAGTGGGTTTAGGACAGTCATGCATGGC
>QNCQ01000082.1 GCA_003645825.1 Fidelibacterota bacterium | reverse complement strand
GGTAGGAGATCCTTCTGATGCTTCAACATACAGCAAGGTGACTTTGGATAAGTTGTCCTTTGTAAGCTGGGCTGTCGGTAAAGGTTTGTATTTCGATGGGAAGTATCTGTATGGTGCAGTGACGGATCATGAGGTTGTGTATGTTTATGATAAAAATGGCTTGATTGCTGATGTGGTCGGGAAATTTGATATGGTTGTGAGTGATACCACCGGTTTTAATCATCCAGGTGGGATAGCTCTGACCCCGGATGGAAAATATATGTTCGTCACTGATCAGGGAAATGATAGAATTTTGATTTTTGAAAAGTCTGAAGTGTATGTAGGTATTGATAAACCTTCATCGCTTGCTTTTTCTGATCCTTTGAGCTTTAGGCTATTTCAGAACTATCCGAATCCTTTTAATATGGGTACCAATATAAGTTTTTCAGTTAGAACCTCCTCACCGGTACGCGTTCAGGTTAAAATCTTTAATCTGCTGGGACAGGAAGTAAGGACTCTACTGGATGAGAGTGTAAACTCTGGTAAATATGTTGTGTACTGGGATGGAAAAGACAATCAAGGGAAAACTGTTAATAGCGGGGTGTATTTTTGTAAGATGTTGGTTGATAACCAGTATGATGTAAGAAGAATGATTTTACTCAAGTAACAGTTGTAGTATTTAATTGTTTGGGATAATGGAAAGAATTGGTACGGATGTTCTCATAATAGGTGGTAGTTTAGGCGGGTGTGCAGCTGCTATCAGCGTGTGCCGTGCGGGATTGAGTGCATGTTTGGTTGAAGAAACTCGGTGGATTGGTGGGCAGGTGACTTCTCAGGGTGTTTCGGCACTGGACGAACATGAATATATAGAAAAATTCGGATGCTCATTGACCTATTACGAATTCAGGAATAAAATCAGAGAATACTATAGGCAGAAATTAAATGAGTCTTCACCTGCCCGCCAGAATCCTGAATTTAGTCCTGGAAATTGTTGGGTGAGTCACCTTTCTTTTGAACCGAAGGCAGGTCTTTGGGTTCTTAATGAAATGTTATCACCTTACTTGAGAATGGGACAGTTAAAAATATATACCTTGTACAAGCCTGTTTTTGTGGAAAGGAGTGACGACCGGATTTCTACTGTAACTTTTATTAATGAAAAAACGGGTGAGAAATTCCAGGTAGAAGCTGAATATTTCATAGATGCTACGGAACTCGGTGATATTTTGTCTCTATCCAAGATAAGATATGTAGTAGGTGCTGAATCAACAAAGGAAACAGATGAGCCGCACGCCCTGGATGGCCCTAACGATCCCAGTATAGTTCAGAGTTTTACATATACATTTGCAGTAGAATATAGGCCGGGCGAGAGCAATTTGGTGAAGAAACCAGAAGGCTATGAATATTTCAGAGATAATCAGCCATACTCACTTGAGGTGGATTACGGGGATAGGGAGATTAAGTATGGTATGTTTAAAGTACTGGAGGGAACTTTCGGTTCTTTTTGGACCTATAGGCGATTAATAGATTCCTCTCAATTTAGGGATGATTGTTACAGGTTTGATATCTCTTTGATTAACTGGCCCAGTAACGATTTTCATGAGCGAAGCATTATTGATACGAGTGAGGAAGATAGATTAAAAGTGCTCAAGAAGGCAAAGAATCTGAGTTTAGGGTTTTTATATTGGTTGCAAACTGAGGCTCCAAGAGACGATGGCGGAAAAGGTTATCCAGAGTTAAAACTACGGAAGGATGTGATGGGTACAGCTGATGGCCTTTCAACGTTTCCATATGTACGTGAGTCGAGAAGGATTAGAGCGCTGAAAACCATCCGTGAGCAAGATATTTCAGCTGAATTTCAAAAGAGAGCTCGTTCCAAGATTTTTTTTGATAGTGTTGGAATTGGGAAATATTGGATAGATGTTCATAACCATGATAAAAAGAAGATATCTTTACTTATAGATACAAAACCATTTCAAATTCCCCTGGGTGCTCTAATTCCGGAAGATGTAGACAATTTAATAGCCGGGTCGAAGAATATTGGGACTACGCATATAACCAATGGTGCTTATAGAGTTCATCATGTTGAATGGTCTATTGGGGAAGCTGCAGGAGCTTTAGCTGCTTTTTGTGTTGAAAATAGGGTTAGACCTAAGTCCGTTTTTAGTTCAGATAAGCTCAGGCAAAGATTCCAGATTGATCTCCTTGAGAGGGGTGTTCCGTTGTTCTGGTTTATTGACGTGCCAATTTCCTCTGGTTGTTTTGTTGCTTCGCAAATTGGGGCAATTCTAAAAATAGTAGATTGGGATGAAAATTCACTTTATTTCTGTCCAAATCGCCCAGTCAGAACTCTCGAAGCTTTTACTTGGATAAAGAGACTCTCAAACTTTCTTTCACTTAACTTAGAGAGGCTGGAGAATACTAACGAGTTACTGAACAATAAGAGTTTAACAAAAATCTTGGGAAAAACTTTTAATGAAATAACGATTGGCAGGATAAGAACATGTTTCCCTGAATTGTTTATAGAAGAAGATGTTTTAATCGAGCGCGGACAGTTGGTTCGGGTTCTATATGAGGTATTGAGGTTTCTTTATTTTGAGAATGGAGGATAGGGTTGCATGGCTGATCTTCAAATTTTGCAGCTGCTGGGTATAGGACTTGTTTTTGTGCTAATTATACTTTCGATGTTATATAAGAAGTTACCCACTATGATAGCGCTTCCTTTATTAGCGGTTTTAGTGTCATTGATTGGTGGAGTGTCTCCAGGTGATTTAGTCGAACATGTGGTTGGGGATGGTGTCCTGCGTTTATATAAGGCTTATACAATTGTTATGTTTGGCGGGATGTTGAGTGTTTTATTGCAGAAAACAGGTATTGCCGAAGGTTTTATTAAGATGGGAGCAGAGTTAGCAGGTGACCGAAGAGAAATTATTGGGTTTGTGCTGGTTGTATTTACTGCACTACTTTTCACTACACTGAATGGACTTGGGGCTATCATCATGCTTGGTACAATTATTCTTCCCATCTTGGGTTCGTTGGGGTTCAACGGGCTGACGGTTGCAGCGTTATTTCTAATGGGAATAAATATGGGTGGAGTATTGAATCCAGCAAACTGGGCATTGTATATGAATGTTTTAAATCTTGATCAAACGACTATCTGTAATTTTGCTTTGATTGTTTTTGTGATTGATATGATGGCGTGTATTGTACTTTTGGTGATTGACATGGGCATGGTCAGGAAAATAAAAATAAAACTTAAGTATATTTTATCTCTTTTGTTGTTTTTATCTGGTGTTTTAGTTTTTTTTAAATGGGTTTTGCCTCATGTTAATACTTCATTTATAAGTAGGATGTACAGTGCTTTTAAATATTTTTTGAATGTTTTTTTTATCCTATTTGTAGGTGTGGTTTTTTTATTAGCTTTATTTGACTTTGTTAAGAATTTCGTGGGGCGTAAGGCAGGGGGTAGTGCAGTTAAATGGTATGCATATTTAACTCCTTTGCTGCCGCTGATCTTTATACTTGCTTACAGGCTACCATTTTTGGCAGCGTTTATTATTGCAATTGTATTTGGTTATATTAGTACTTATAAAAAAGGGAACCTCAGGATCTTAATGTCTGCCATTATCGAGGGTGCGAGCGGGGTCATGCCTGCTGTAATTTTAATGATGGGAATAGGGATGCTGCTTACTGCCATAATGGGTCCAGAAAATAGTGCGTCATACAGCTCTGAATGGCCTGTGGTTTTGCTACTGAGGCCATATATTTCTAGGATAATACCATCTGAGCCATTCTCATACATATTGACCTTTGCAATAATGACCCCTTTGGTGCTGTACAGAGGGCCTTTGAATGTGTGGGGAATGGGGTATGGTCTTGCAGGCGTAATTATGGCTTCCGGTGCCCTTCCTGCCAGTGCGATTATGGGTATGCTTATTGCGGTTGGACAGGTTCAGGGAGTGTGTGATCCTACGAATACACATAACATATGGATTGCCAATGAAATAGGAGTTGATGTGCAAAATATCTTGTGGAAAACGTTGCCTTATATGTGGTTGGTGGCTCTGGCGGGTCTTATTGTGTCTGCTATAATTTATTTATGAGGGAACAGAATGGGAAAAGTGAAAATAGGTATTGATGTGGGGGGTACTTTTACTCATGCGGTAGCTATAGACGCTATTGGCTTAGAAATTTTGTCAAAAGTCTGCGTTCCCACAACACATAGAGCAAAGGAGGGAGTGGTAAAAGGAGTTATTGAGTCTCTAGAGAAGGTGGTTAAAAATGGAAATATTTCAACAGATGATATTATCCTTGTTGCCCACAGTACAACTCAGGCGACAAATGCTCTTCTGGAAGGAGATGTAGTTCCTGTTGGGATAATAGGGTTAGGAAAGGGGTTTGAAGTTGGTAGGATAAAAAGGGAAACGAGAGTTGGGAAAATTAAATTAAGCTCGAATAAATATATTGAAACATATCACCGTTTTATCAATACAGACAAAGGTTTATCCGAGGAAGAAGTTAAAGCGGCCATTGATGAACTGATTGGGAAGGGAGCAAAGGTTATAGTCGCTAGTGAAGCCTATGGTGTAGATGACCCCCAAAACGAGGAGAAAGTTGTAGATATAGCAACCCAGATGGGAATTTTAGCTACGGCGGCTTCCCATATTAGTAAACTCTACGGGTTAAGAATAAGGACAAAAACCGCCGTAGTAAATGCATGTATTTTACCTAAGATGCTTGAAACCGCAGAGATAATAGATAGGTGTGTTCAGAAACTAGGGATAAAAGCGCCGCTTATGGTTATGCGAAGTGACGGTGGGGTTATGAGTATTGAAGAAATGAAAAAAAGACCTATTTTAACCATTTTATCCGGTCCTGCTGCTGGAATAGCGGCTGCTCTTATGTATGTGCGGGTTAGTAACGGTGTTTTTATAGAGGTTGGAGGAACGAGTACGGATATTTCTGTCATTAAAAATGGAAGGCCGATATTAAAGAATGCTGAAGTGGGTGGGCAAAGATTGTATACTAGGACACTTAGTATAAATACTGTAGGGGTTGCTGGTGGCTCGATGCCCAGGATAAAGGGGAAGAAGATAATAGATGTTGGACCAAGGAGTGCCCATATAGCCGGGATGAAATATTCATCGTTTATAAAGGTACCAGATAAGGTGGAGATTAAACCTTTCTTCATAAGTCCTGTTGCAGGTGATCCAGATGATTATTTTGCTTACCGTATAAAAGAGGATGATGAATATTTCTGTACTTTTACTCCAACTGATGCGGCAAATTGCTTGTGTCTTATTCCTGAGGGAAAATATGGGTACGGTTTGGTGAAGAGTGTAAGAGCCATTGCCAGTTCGATTGCTAAGTTATTGGATGTTGATATAGTGAATTTTTGCAAGAGAATTCTTGATATTGTATCGGAGAAAATTGTAAGATGTGTAAACAACCTTGTTGGAGAGAGTGAATTGGAAAAGGAATTTTTGACACTTGTTGGTGGTGGGGGAGGAGCTTATTCTATTGTTCCATATGTGGCAGAAAAAATGCGAGCCCCTTACAGAATTGCAGAGAATCCGGAGGTGGTATCGGCAATAGGGGCAGCTCTGGGAATGGTAAAGGACTCCATTGAGCGGACAATAGTAAACCCTAGTAAAGATGATATATTAAAGATGAGAAGTGAGGTGTTAAAATCTGTAGTGGAAATGGGGGCCTCTCCAGAGTCCGTTGAGTTCTTTTTTGAGATCGATAAACAAACCAGAAGAGTAACAGTAACTGCGATTGGTTCCACGGAATTGCATATGGATAATGGGCATGAAAGAGTACTATCTGATTATGAGTTGAGAAGAATAGTAGCGTCTACGATAGGTATACCTGAAAGCTCAATTCTGGTGTCTGGGGAAACCGATTTCCTTAAAGTTTTTACAGGGTCAAGGAGAAAAAAGGTTTTCTTCTCTATTTTTTGTATTGAGGAGAAAATTTCTTGTGTTATTGATACCAAAGGAATAGTTAGATTGCAACTTAAGGATGCTGTGGTTGACCAGGTTAGCGCCGGGGAGGTTTTGGATAAAGTTTCTGATTTGATTGAACGGTTAGTGGTGTACGGAGATGTTGGTATTCAGCTGCCTGGAATATTTCTATTGATTGGTAAGAAAATTTTGGATTTAAGTGGGTTAATAAGCAAAGAACAGATATTGTCCTTAACTAGGCTGGAAATTGAGAACGTATTGGAGGATGAATCGGTAGTAGTTATTGCAACTACTCGGAAATGAGGTTTGGAGTGACTTCACTTCTAAAGAAAAATGGAGGAGTTGACTTATGAAGGGTGAGAAAAAGCCGAAGCCGATTATTACTGGTACCTTTCTTGATGAGATAACCCATGATATTCCTTCTCAGAATTGGGGAGAGGAAGATTGGTTGAAAGAGTTCAAAGTGATGAAGGAAATTGGGATTGATACAGTTATTATAATTAGGGCAGGTTATAAAAACTTCGCCACGTTTGACTCTAGAGTTATAGACGCTTATGTTGTACCTGATTTAGATTTAGCGGAATTGTTTTTAAGAGCTGCAGAGCTAAACGATATGAAGTTGTTTTTTGGGTTGTATGATTCTGGTAACTATTGGATGAAGGGTGATTGGCAAAAGGAAACAGAAGTAAATAAGGGATTCATTGATGAAGTGTATGATAAATATGGATATTTTTCTTCGTTTCATGGGTGGTATTTGCCACATGAGGTTAGTTTAGGGGAACGAAATTATACAAAATTAATTCAGTCGATTGGTGGGTATTGTAAGGAAATAACCCCCGAGAAACCCACTCTTATCTCTCCATTCTTTCATGGAGTTAAAGTAGGTGGCTCGAAACCGATAACTGTTAATGAGCATAAGAAAGTATGGGAAAGTATTTTTGAAAATATAGCGGGATATGTAGATATCTGCGCATTTCAGGATGGGCATGTCGAATATGAAGAGCTTGAAGAATGGTTTTCTGCTACCAAAGAATTAACTGATAGATTTGGTATAACGTTGTGGTCTAACTGTGAGTCGTTTGACAGAGATATGCCCATAAAGTTTATGCCAATAGATTGGAGAAAGATGAGGGTTAAGCTTCAGGTGGCTTATAAATTTGTTGAGAAAATAATAACATTTGAGTTTCCACATTTCATGAGTCCCAATTCAATCTGGCCATCGGCAAGGAATTTGTACGCAAGGTATAAAGAGTATCTG
>QNCQ01000081.1 GCA_003645825.1 Fidelibacterota bacterium | reverse complement strand
TAGCACCCCTTTCTCGATTCTATGAAAATAACAGTTATTAAAGAGTTCAAACACATCCTGGACAAGAAACGATTTCTTCAGTTCTTGAGCTATATCAACACCGTTCCTGAGTCGCTGGATACTTTAAAAAAGCATATTTCAAAAAATCCCGTGCATATGGTAGAACCATATCTGAAAGAAATTTATACGGCCATCTTCGGATACTGCCAGAGTAAAGTGCAAATCACCCGCGAACTTGAGCTGTATTTTTTTCTACTTAGAGAGATATCTGGTAGTCTAAAATATAATATTTTGAGAAATGATGGTACAGGGCTTAAAACAAGGAAAGAGATTCTCAACCTATTCAAAGAATTTAATGAAAAGATAAGTCCTGCTGCAGTGTACCATGTATTCAAAGGGCAAAAAACCAAAACAGGCATCTTATCACAGAATGGCAATTTTGAACTAACAGGAAAGTCCCTTCATAGATTCTTTAGATACGGTTCGGATGAGGTTTTTCCTCTTGTACTATATGTGGTCACAATAGGGAAGGAACTCGATCAACAGGTAAAAAGTTGGAGTGGAGAATCAGGGGATATATACAAAGCCTATATACTAAATGCTATAGGAGCCGGGTTTACTGATGCAGTCGCCTATGACCTGCAACTTTATCTCTCAGATTTACATAGAAATCATCTAGGAGGTACAGAGCTTTTGAGAATCAGCCCGGGTTACGGCGACTGGAAATTATCAGATCAGAGGGTAATTTTCAACGTTCTAACCCCCCCCGAGACCATCGGTGTTAGTCTCAATGAGAGTTTTTTAATGAACCCTCTAAAATCAACATCGGGACTTATGGGACCAGCAAAAAGGGGGAAAAGGAGAAATGCATATTAATTCCTTCTTAAAGAAAAACATCGGAATAATGTTTTTAGTAACTGATACTTCTCCAAAAACCATAGAACTTCTCAATTCTGCTGGTATTAGTAGTCCTAATGTAGTGCTTGTAGATCCTGATATAAGTAAAACCGAGGTGGAATCCTGCACTATTCAGGAAATTTCCAGAAAGTATAATAAAATGTATAAAAAGCTCATTTTAACAAAAGGCCAAACAGGCGTCTTTTATGGAAGTGTAATTAGACAACTTTTTTCCAATACCCCCGCAATTTCTGTAGCCAATTTCGATTACCTTTCGGACCTTTACTCTAAATATTCCAGAGCCGTACTCAGCAAAGAAACCGAACTGATCGTTTTCTCAGGATTTAACAACCTCTTCGAGCTGAGGGTTGCAATAATAAGCTTCCGTCAGAATTTCCCGGATTTACCAATCGCAAGTCTGTTTTCGTTTGCAAATGAAGAAGCTATCCTGGAAAGAGCTATAGCATACTTTGAAATTACAGAAGCTCTCAACGTGGACTATCCTGGACTAATATTACATCGTGCACCCTCGCAAAACCTTTACGAAATGCTTAATGAATATAATCTACCCAGAGGGTTATCCCTGTCAGCTCTGATAGATTTTGATGAGACAGAAAACAAGATTACCGAATGCGTTGAAAAACTGGTCAATGCAAACACAAGGTTAATCGGATTCACACCCGACAGAGTCAACACTGGGAAAAAGATTCTTCCACTGAGGGACAGAAAGCTGGATGCTCAAACCAAAAAAGAACTCTCCTTCTCGGTAACTGGCAGGACTTCGACTGTATTCATAGGAGAGAACCACCCCTTTGTAATAATTGGAGAGCGCATAAATCCCACGAATAGAAAAAAGCTGGTAAATGCCATTGAAGGCAAAGACCTAGAGTTCATACTTAAAGAAGCAAAAACTCAGCTTGAGAGTGGAGCAGACTGTCTCGATCTAAACTTTGGAGTTCCTGGTCTTGACCAATCAGAAATTATGGCAGACTCAATTGTTACTATACAGAACAATTTCCCCAATCCCTTATTCATAGATAGCACTGACATCTCAACTATTGACAATGGATTAAAAGTTTATCAAGGGAAAGGAATTGTTAATAGTATAAATGGGAAAGAGGAGATCTACGAGAAAATTCTACCAATTGTAAAAAAATTCGGTGCCTCAGTTGTTATACTAGCTATTGATAAAACCCTCCCAGGAACCACTCCTGAAAGGGTCAAGATAGTAGAAAAAATGGTAAGAATATGCGAGGAATATGGTATAGGGAAAAACAGAATTGTCATCGATCCAGCTGTTCTGTCAGTTGCTACAAATCCAGATGCACCATCATACGTACTCGAAACGATAAAAATTGTCAAAAAAGAGTTCCAGCTCCCCCTAATTGTAGGACTGAGCAACGTTTCCTTTGGCCTGCCAAATAGAAAACTGCTGAACAGAACTTTTCTCATAATGGCGATGCAAGCAGGGTTAGATGGAGCAATTCTAAATCCACTTGACAAAGATATTCACGACTATATAGCTGCGGCAAGTGTTTTTGTAGGTAGAGATAAAAATTTTAAGAATTATATAAGAAAATTCAGGAAGATTGAGATAGATTTCGACTTCTGAGCTTTATTGCTTCTTCAACTATATTTACTCCGCTACTGGTCCCAATCCTATCAGCACCTGCCTCTATCATATTTATAGCGTCAGTAAGAGTTCTTATCCCACCAGAAGCTTTGACCTTTGCTCTACTCTTCACCGTATTTTTCATAAGGGTCACATCGTCAATCTTTGCACCATGGCCAATAAATCCAGTGGATGTCTTAACAAAATCAGCGTTTGCTTCTACTGCAATTTCACAAGCTGTAACCAGTTCCCCAACTGACAGGAGCGATGTCTCCAGAATAACCTTTAAAACATTTCTGCCACAGAGTTCCTTTATCTTCCTTATCTCATCTCGCACATAATCATAATTCTGACCCTTAAACATACCGATATTCATTACCATATCCAGTTCATCAGCTCCTTCTTTTAACGCCAACTCAGCTTCCTTCAGTTTAATACTATCTTTACTAGCTCCAAGAGGAAATCCTACCACAGTCGTCACTCTAACACCACTACTCCGCAAAATTTTCTTTGCCATCTTTACATAAATGGGATTAACACAAATGGAATAAAACTTGTAATATACTGCTTCTTTACAAAACTTCTCAATCTGAAGTGGAGTTGCTTCCGGTTTAAGAAGCGTTTGATCAAGGTATTTTTCTATACGATTAATAATATCAATCTGAGGGACTAAACCCATAAATCTACCTCATTAGCTCAAAAAAGTTTTGACTCTGTCTATCAATTGCTGTGCGATACTTCTCTCTTTAGCCTCAGAGTAAATTCTCACAATAGGCTCCGTGTTCGAAGGTCGTATGTGGACCCACCTATTCGACCACGACAGTTTAAACCCATCCCTGGAATCAACATGCTCAGGTGTAAGGTCATCTACAATCTTGCTAATGACCCTATCCAGATCGACACCTGCAGACTCTACTCTTTGTTTTAACATTACATACTTTGGCATTGAATTAACATACTGGCCAACACTTATATTTCTCTCTGCTAATAACTGCAAAGTCAGAACAGCACCTACCAATGAATCCCGACCATAGTGAGCTTCCGGATATATGACTCCACCATTACCCTCTCCCCCTATAACTGCACCTGTTTCCCTCATTTTATCAACAACATTAATCTCTCCAACCGGAGCTCTTATAACCTCTGCTCCATACCTTTCAGCTACATCATCCACCAATTTTGTTGTAGAGAGATTCACCACGACTTTCTTCTTACCCTTGGCCAGCCTGGAAAGCACAAGGTCTATAGCAAAAACCACAGTATATTCCTCTCCTATCGCCTTCCCTTCATCGGAAACAATTGCTAACCTATCCCCATCAGGATCTACAGCAAATCCGATATCAGCCTTTTCTTCCTTTACACTTCTTTCCAGATCTTCGAGATTCTCAGGTAAAGGTTCAGGGGTTCGAGAGAAAGGCTTGCTAAAGTCACAGTTTATTTTAACAACCTCACAACCCAATTCCTCAAGTAAATCAGGCAGAAGCTTTGAACAGGCTCCATTTACAGCATCGACAACTACCCTAAATCCTCTCCTAGATATTAGCTCTCGGTCAACAATCCTTAAATTTTTCACCATTTTTTTGTGTTCATCCGCAATTTCAGGATTATATATAACTCCGCCCTCTTTGAATGCATCGGGCAAAGAATCGTCCATATCCTCCTTAATCTCGAGAAGCTTCGACATCTTCTCCCTGTTAAAAAAAGTTCCTGAAGCATCGACAAACTTCAAACCATTCCATGGAAGGGGATTGTGACTGGCAGTAACTATTATTCCTGCATCATAACCCATTTTCTCGGTTGTAACCTGAACCGTTGGAGTAGGATTAATACCAATATCAAGCACAGTAACTCCAAAAGACCTCAGGGCCTTATTTATGTTCTCCACTATCCTCTCTCCGCTTTTTCTAGAATCTCTACCAACCACAACTTTCTTCGGATTTACCAGTTTAAAAAAAGCCTTTACATACTTTGTAATCAACCCACTGCTTAGCTCAGCTTCATAACCTCTTATACCCGATATCCCCTCTTTTAACATCCTCGCCTCTTTCCTAAATAAAGATTACCCACTCATCCTGAGTGGGTAATCTTTATGTTTGTCTTCAGAGTATCCAACGGAATACCAGTTAATAGATCTTCTTTTTCTGCTGATTAGCAAGCGCTTTCCTCAACCGTTTCATCGCCTTCGCTCGCCTCATACGCTTTTCTTCACTCGGTTTCAGATAAAAAGAAGTCCTCTTAATGTCCTTCAGAATACCAGCCTTCTCAAACTTCTTTTTAAATCTCTTAATAGCTTTTTCCAAAGGTTCATCAGGATTGACAGTTACCATTACCATAGGCTCTTACTCACCTTCCTTTCTTTTTTTACTCTCCAAGGTAGGTTCTCAACTTTTTGCTCCGAGATTTATGTCTCAATCTACGAATAGCTTTTTCTTTTATCTGCCTTACTCTCTCTCTTGTTAGATTGAATTCCTCTCCGATTTCGTTTAGCGTTAGTGCATATTCTCTATCAATACCAAAGTACATCTTTATTACCTCTCTCTCTCTCTCTTTAAGCGTGTTCAATGCATCCTTTATCTCCTGTTTCAAAGACTCATTCATAAGAGGCTTATCCGGGGGCGACTGAGTATCATCCTGGATAACATCTATCAGAGAATTTTTCTCCCCATCCTTGAACGGAGCTTCAAGAGAATGGTGCCTTCTGGATATCCTGATTGCATCCGAAACCTCATCGGGCTGCATATCAAGACCATCCGCAATTTCATCCTGCCTCGGGCTTCTTTCATATTGCTGTTCAAGCAACTCTGCTTCCTTGGTAATTTTGCTTATAGTACCAACCCTGTTGAGGGGAAGTCGAACAATCCTGGAATGTTCAGCCAGTGCCTGAAGAATAGACTGCCTTATCCACCAGACAGCGTAAGAAATAAACTTAAACCCCCTGGTTTCATCGAATCTCTCAGCAGCTTTAATCAAACCAAGGTTACCTTCATTGATGAGATCAGTCAGAGGCAAGCCCTGCCCCTGATAGTCTTTCGCAACACTTACTACAAACCTGAGATTTGCCTCAATCAATCTCTTAAGGGCCCCTCTGTCCCCCTTCTTAACTCTCTGAGCTAACTCAATCTCCTCTTCAGGAGATAGTGGTTCATACTTCCCAATTTCCTCAAGGTATTTACTCAACGCTCTGTTTGCATCGTTACTTGCTTTCTTTACTTTCTTGGACATCTCCTCCTTTCTCTACCTCCCTACTTCAAAAGCAAAATAAATTATATGAAATTAAAAATTACTTTTCTTAATTTCAATACCTCCTGTGAATTTTCTCACTGAGAAAATTCATGATGGAAAGCAATTAAATCAACCAAACACTTCTATTTCAACTCAGCTATACGAATATCAAAAGTTATGACCAACGCTCACATATAACGCTTTTCCCTTGCCAAAGTTCCAGCCATATTCAACTCTTATAGGACCTATCGGAGTCTTGAACACAAAACCATTCAACAATCCTTTTCGAGCCTTAAGCCAGTTAAAGCTGTCAATGTTCTCCTTCATGTCACCATAAGCAAAATATGCATTATAAAAAATGTTAGCCTTCAATCTTCTTGTGAATCCAAGCCCAAGACAAAAAACAACCTGTCCAAGTAATTCGTCCTCTTTGAATCCTGGCAGATCACTCATTCCTCCAAGCCTCAGCTTATCAAAAACCGAACTAACCCCGGATACTATCCCAACTCTCAGATAAGTATAGTAAGTAGTATTTTTGTTATAGGTTTCATATACCGTAGATTCTATGTCTAACCGGTAAAACTTCTCCTTATTTTCCACAAATCTGTATTCAAATTCCACACTGTTTTTCCTACCTTTCTGGGGCAGATCAATATCATCACGACTATCTACGAAGATCCTAAAAAAGACAGATCTCACACTAAATGTACGCTGGGGAGAAGTAACTCCCTCTCGAAGAATGTTGTAACGTAAATAACGGACACCGACAGAGGTAAGCCCCACTCTTTTTACCTGCATTCCTGAGGAGAATTCAGCTGCAGCCTCCGAATATTTCCCATATCCAAAATACTCCCCCGAACGGTAGAAAGGCAGTTTTTCATATTGATAGTATAGGCGGAATAATTGGATTATATTCGAAGTGAAAATCCCGGGATTGATAACGTTAAAACCTATTTCACTATAGTAATTGCTCATTATACCATACAGCTCACTGTAGAATCCAAGCCCGAGAATGTTGTTATAAATACCTTTTAGAAAAGCTTTCGAATCTCTCTCCGAATAATAATTGGCTCCAACACTTAAAAGAAGCTTCCTATTTTCCTCGACATCAAGAATAAGCCTCGCACACTTTTTGTCAACTCTTTCAATGGATATCCAGACGCTATTAAACAACCCCGTGCTAAGAAGATTTTCATAACCCTCTCTGATATCTCTCAGGTTGAATTTATTTCCCTCTTTTACCCCAAACTCAGTCCTTATAACAAAGTCTTTCGTGCTCTTATTATTTTTCACAACAATCTTTGTTATGGTTATTTCATCTAACCTGTGTTCTTCAACACCACCAGAAAACCCTCTCTTCTTAACCCATTTCTTTATCACAGGTAAATACTTCCTGGCCTCAAGATATCCTCTCTCTATAAGAACATCAATGCTATCGAAATCGGTAGAGGATATATCCTTCAGCTCAGGTCTAATTAACACATCTGCAAGCAGGAGATTTTTAGTATCGGCATAATAGGAAAGGGTATTAATCGTCTG
>QNCQ01000080.1 GCA_003645825.1 Fidelibacterota bacterium | reverse complement strand
TCAACTTCTCTTAATTCTTTTTTCCAGTACTCGGGGATATTATTATAGCCTCTTATGGTTCCCAGTATACCACCTGCAGTTGCCGGATTACAATCGGAATCATCTCCACATCTGGTGGCGATTTCAATTGTCTTCCCAAAATCCTTTTTACCATATAGCAATCCAAGAACAACCCAAGCAGAATTTATTTTCGCATCTATATTGAACGGAGTAAATACACCATCCGGGCACCCAATATCCTCACTCCATTTTTTATGAACTCTCCACCAGGTTTCCTTCCAATCATCAGGGAATTCATGGTACCATTTTATTACATCACTTATACACTTTGCATATTGACTCTCCTTGGGTATCATTTTGAGAGCTTCTTTGACTATATATTCCACATCGTCAGACACAAATGCCAGAGAATACATAGCAGCTACATATACGCCTCCATACCATCCATCCCCATAATTCATAATATGACCTACCTTATCACAAATCTCAGCAGCAACATTTGGCATCCCGGGACTCATCAGGCCTGCGAAATCCGCTTCTATCTGAAAATCAATGTCATCAGCATGAGGATTATTTAGCCAATGGCCAGATTCGGGTGGCATTATCCCATGCAGTATATTATACCTTGCCATTTGATTTGCATGCCACAGTGGATACTCAGCGTTTGCGAAAGCTTTCGCGAAAGATGATCCAGGTGCATCTATACCTTCTTTCTCAATTACTTCAACAAATGTAATATCCATATATATATCATCATACAAACCGGGGGCATTGTCATACCACCACTTTATAATTCCTTTGGGCCAAGCAATCGGCTGATAATCTGGGATATAGGTGCTTTGATGTCTAAATTCTGTAGGGCCTCCGAAGGTACATCCTATCACTTGGCCAGCCCATCCTCCCATTATTTTATCTTTTAATGCACCTGGGGAAATCTTATATGATTTCCCAAATGCTACCCCAATCACCAACAAAAGGATAACTATAGAAACTAACAACCCTTTCAAAACTTTACTCATCTTGCTTTCTCCTTCAAATGTTTTTAGGTTCTCCACTCTTTATAACGACAAACCAAGGGTGAACATATGAACCTGCTCCAGTATTCCAAAATTTATATAAGCGTAACCTACTCTCGCTGTTAACCCACCAATCGTATAGTTTATTTCCCCACCAAGTGTAAAATCTTCCTCATCATAATTCACCCTATATCCACTCCGTAAGACCAGTAAGTTGCCGAACTTATATTCTAATCCTATGTTTATTTTTTCAGGACCATCGTTGGGATGAGTACCTTCTATAGCACATGAGAGAACATGGGATGAACCTTCAAAGAAATCATAGCCTATACCAACTCTAAAATCCAATGGCATTCTTATATCAACAGCTTCCATTTGATATTCTTCAGACCATCCTACAAGATGAGCATCAGGACCAAAATTTCTTGCCACCATACAAAGGCGTAAACTCTTGAAGCCGGTATAATAGGTGGTACCGAAATCCACCGAAACATTATTCATACTCACTTCTGCTATTTCCTCTCTTATCCAACGAACATTCGCACCGATCGACAGCCTGTCAGTAACACGTTTAGCATACGAAATACCAGCGGCTAAATCACCAGCTGTAAAAGTATTACCGGTAACAACCGCTTCGGTTCTGGTTTCTCCAGGTATGACTCGATTTATAGTTTCATACATCTCTCCAACATTAAGAGAAACTACACTAAACCCAAGTACGCCCATTCTCCCAAAGTTTTTTGCTATTGCTATTGATTGTCCCTTGATATCAGCAATCCAATTGACATTTGTAAATTGAACGTCAACATTCCCAACATCTACTAATGCTGAAGGATTACCAAAAATCGCTCCAGAATTCCCATGCGAAAGCGCAGTGAAAGCTCCACCTATCGCAGAATAACGTGCATCATATGTAATTTTCAAAAATTGCCATCCGGACAAGCCAACTCTCTCTATATCGTATGGTACAATACCACTCTGAGCTCCAAGATAGGTAAACGAGATTAGGGTTAGAAAAACACCCATAATTATAATTCTTTTACTAATCATATCCCCTTCTCCTTTTTTATGCAATTTTTCATAGTTTTCTTACCCTTTCATTTAATAATTGCAAATTTCCCAATGTAATATTCATCTTCATGCCCAGGCACTTCATTCTGTACGTGGAATATATATACACCCGGTGACACATATAGCATCCATCTATTAGTCTGATAGTCGAGTTTCTCTATACTACCCCAGGATTCAGAACCACTACCATCATCGTGGTGTATAGTTCTCACAAGTTCACCTGCAAGAGTATAAATCTTTATTGTACATTTTGCTGGCAATCCTATAAATTCCATTCTTAATTCTTCACCGACACCTAACAATCCGCTGTGTTGCCTAAAGGGATTAGGTACTACATAAACATTTTTTGGAAAATTCTCATTTGGAGCCCTCAATGGATAAACAGGAAAACGGTTTGGATTTACCTTGCCAGACTCGTTTCCATTTTCATCATATGAAGTCACTGTATAATAATAACCTACACCTAAGGATAACCCTTCATCGGTATAAGTTACCAGACCATTCTCTAAACTAACACTATCCTTTGGAATGCGGGCTACCAGGTCCCACGGACCTGCACAGAAATATGAAGACCTATACACTTTATAACCTGCAAAATCGTTAACTCCTTTAACGGGATCAACATATGTATCGGGAATGGGTGGCCACTGTATCTTAATACCTCCTCCAACCGGTGTTAGTACCAAGGTATTTTCCCCATCAGTTGGAGTCATCGGTGGAGGATCAGCAATGTAATAGCCATTACTATACAACTCTCTTGCAGCTTCAACATTCTTTAACAAAGAATTCTTTGAATCGGTTGCAAGTCTTTGAATATTTTCAACACCTCCTTCAACAATTCTATGTCGGTCCATCTCACCCAGAACTATTGCATAAACAAGTTTTACGGAGTCATTAGGAGCTATATCATGGGGACCACACGAAACTACGAATTCAGGGCTCCTCTCATATTTATTCCCTCCTTCACCACCTCTTGCTCTTGCCTCATCCCATGATAAACGAGGTTGTTGATGTGTCATAACCTCAAGGAATCTACTCGGTGGATCGGTACCCAGTCTTGGAGGAATATCTTCTCGAGGGGCATCACTTGAGACCCCTTGCCCAAGATATTGTAAAATATTTTGATAAACGTTAGCGCCAGCAGAATCTAAGCAGATTAAAGTCATGTATCCAGGTGACATAATCTCGTGATTTTTTGCACCCGGGTCAGTGATATCGGCAGGATCTCCAATATCTCCAGTTGTTGGACCAGGGCCGAAATTAAATTGTACAGGTTCCTCTGTTTCCCAATTAAAACTCCTATCATCATAGAAGTAAAAACAATTATGTGCCTTATCCCATCCATACTTATCATCGAAATCACTTCCAGGTCCTATCCAGTCACCTCTTTGAGTGATCCATACGCCTAACCGAATTCCAAAATGCATGTTTTCAAGTAATGTACTTCCTGTGTTTTTTATCGAAACCTCCAAAATAACAAAGTCATCATACTTTGGGAAACTCCAAACCATCCCTTTTAAGTTAACATCCACATCCAGGTCTTTAACGTGATGTCCACCTAAAAATATTTCTTCAGCTTTAAGATTAGGATTAAGTAGGTTATAATTCTTTATAAGTTGAGCATTTCTTGTGGGGTAAACATACTGAGAAGATGGATAGAATACACCGTGTATACTATATGCATAATTATCTGTACCTCTCTCTCCATACATCATATACCCACCACTAATAATATACGCAGGTCTATCTGATGGATCAGCCCCGTGAGAGTAACCAGGGTAATCGAGAGTGTAATATGTCCATGGTAAATCTACCTCTCCCAACCTGAAAGCGTTATGTAAAGTAACCCATACTTTCCCCCTTGTAAGCGATTCCTTTCCCCATTGAATCTCTTGAGATTTCAGAATCCCTGTGAAAAATATTAAATTAAATATTATAAAGAGAGAGATTACTCCTTTACTAAAACCTTCTCTCTTTGCAATTCTTTCTTTTCTCATATCAAATCTCCTTTATTTTAAATACCCAACCTTAGCGCTTAATTAAAAGTCAACCTGCAGCTGGAAGTAAACTTGACGAGGAGGATTAGTCCACATATTATACCATCCCCATTTATTGGGCTCACCGGACCACCAGTGTTTAGGTAACCGCTCATGTAATGGCTTATCTTTATTCTCTTCGAAATATACTAGATCATCCCACCACAACATGTTAATATCATAATTGTTAAAGAGATTCCTGACTTCACAAACCAGTTCAAATCTCACATTCCCAGCATAAATACCTTTTGAAACTTTTAAGTTTGTCCTCATGTGAGGAAACCATCTTTTGTTGTTAGGCTCTGTTGATGGATCATCCGGGCCATGGTAAGTATACTGTTGACCACTCCAGTATTCATAATATAGATTCATATTGAGATCACTCAAAGGCTTAAATCCCAGTATAGAAAAACCATATCCTTTCTCGAAGGACAAATTCATAATTCCCTTGAATTTATGATTGCTATTCCAATCTTTTTTTACCATCCCATAACCTTTTGGTTGATTTACACCCAGGCCAAATTCATACATACTTTCATATCCAACAACACCTCCTGAAACGTAGGATAAATCATAGTTTAATGAAAAATTTAAGGGGAATCTAAATCTTGTATCTAACCTAAGCTCAACACCTCGTATATCTGCGTAAGCACAATTACTAACCATCAAGGCTACATTATATTGGTTTGTAGCGTTGTATAATGTTGTCCATGTGTTCGCATCTCCCCATCTTGGCTCTAAAAGAGTAGCTTCTCTAAAAACCGTCTGGCGGCTGGCATCCTTATAGTACCCTGTTATGCTCAATAGTGCTAAGTCAGCAATATTTTGGTCAAATCCTATCTCAAATTGAATAGTTTTCTCATATCCCATTTTAGGATTACCATAATACCCTTGCCACTGATCCATGTACGTCACTGTGCTGGTATCATACGGATCGTATACTTTGTCCCAATCTTCTGTAAAATTTATATATGGAAAACCAAACATTTTGTGCCAGGATGGTCTTTGATAGAAGTGACCATACATGAAATGGAGAACGCTATTTTCACTTATCGGGTGAGATATTCCCAGCCTTGGTGCCAGTGCTATCTGCATCTTAGTTCTTTCCTTTTCGGGCCTGCCGGGATACCCTGGCTTTATATTTCCAGGGGTAGTTGCCTCATATGCCAAAGGATCAAACATATTTTTGGGTGCTTCTCTATTTTGATCAAAAAAGCTTAATCTCAAGCCGGCATTGAGTATTAAACCAGAAAATTCTATCTTATCCTGTGCATAAATTGCACCTTCGTAGGGCTTTCCATCGTATACATTCATCAGATTCCATCTCATTCCACCCTCGTAAGCTGACATCTGGTGATCATAGTAAAAATCATAAGATTTGATATCAAAACCCACTTTAACCAAATTGTTATTATTTACCTGACTTGAAATATCACCCTTGACGTTATAGACTTTACTTTCCCACTTATCTTGCCAATGCTCATAAGCTTTAACAAGGTAATGCCCTAATGGACCAAAAACATCATCGTCAAAAGACCAGGGATATTGATGTGGATAATCTTCATCCTTTTTAACCCAGCCATAACGGTCCGTTCTGTCCATTTTATCATCAAGAAAACTAAAAGTTAAATTGTAATAAGTTCTCGAACTCAAGATGTGCTTTAATCTAATGTAAAATTGCTTAACCCTTCGTAACTCAGGACGGCTACCCCAGGCTCCTTTCATACAATACTTATTCCACTCATACGGATCTCTCAATTCGGGAAGGTCATTCCATGCCATCTCCTGGGCTGTTTCAATAGATAGAAAATTAGTGGGCAAAGAGGATGAAGCACTTTCATACCCACCATACAAACCATTTAAAGTTATTTTAAGCTTAGGAGTAATATTATAAGACAGCTTTCCCTGAAAGTTAAACTCAGGATTGTATGGAATTACCTGAGGAAAAACATTCACTCCCCTTTTATACCTACCAGACAGAAGGAAACTTAACTTACTAGATGGAGAACCATAAATTGTCGCCTCAGTTTCATATTCAGCCCTCTTTGTATAATTAGCTTGGTCAGGATCGGGGGTTATTACTTCTCTCCAAACATTGAATAGAGAATCTGGATTGAGTCCATAAAACTCACTATTAGGATCATTAGTTTGATCAGTCCACCAATCAAGGTCAAAATGCTGCCAGTCATAATTCTTTTTACTATACATATATCTTCCCCAATGGTACTTGCCAGGAGGACGAACTCTGAATAGAAAGGTACCGTGTATACCAGGTACTCCCTCTTTTGTTATAATATTGACAATACCCGACATCGCATCCCCATATTCTGCATTATATCCACCGGTCAGAACACTAATTTCCTGTACCGTAGTTAAATTTAGTCCCTGATAGTTGTCTGATAGCAACCCACTGTTCAGACTTACATTGTCCAACATATATTTCGATTCTAATTTTGTACCGCCTCTAAAATGTCCTCTAAAAATTCCTGGCTGTATCTCCAAGACCTCAGATAATGACCTTACCCATGTTTGAGATACCTTTTCCGGTGTTAAAATCACTTCACTAGCCGTTTTGTCTTTTTCAACAACTGGCCTCTCCGCTGTAACTATAACCTCTTTACCCATAACAGTAGTCGGCTTCAAAGGTACATTTAATTCTGTAGTTCTACCAGAACTTACAACAACATCCTTCAGCACCACTTTCTCATAACCAATATAATTAATCGCTACTGAATATTTACCGGGAGGAACATCAATAATGAAAAAATAGCCATTATCATCAGTACTAGCACCTAAGGTTGTTCCAACGATGATGACGTTTGTACCTGGCAGAGGTTTCCCGCTTTCAGAATCATAAACTTTACCTGCAATTTTTCCTGTGATTGCTCCCCTCAGGCCGTTTCCCCCAACAATCAATACAATAACAAGGAAGCATAAGAAAAATTTCCTGCTTAAAGATTTTCCTTTCATTGTAATTTTACCTCCTCCTCATTTGTTTCCCCCTTAAACTTGAAAAAACTTACTCATTGATATCTCTCACTGATTTCCTAATTATTAGTCTTGTCGGTAACATTATCTGCATAGTATTTCCAGTACTATAGGATATATCTGTCGAGCTCATTTGATCAATCAAGAGTTTTACAGCTATTTCTCCCATCTCTGCTTTCT
>QNCQ01000079.1 GCA_003645825.1 Fidelibacterota bacterium | reverse complement strand
TATAATGCCAAAGGACATACTTTCTCACCAGGTGAGAATAACAAAATGTTAGATTATCAGATATGAGGTCGCCATGTCTATTTCGGAAATTTTGAATATATCAAAAAAGGCAATTTTTAATTACCGTTCTGCCATTAATGTAACAGCCAAAAATATTGCGAACGTAAATACCGAAGGTTACAAAAGAAGAAGGGTTGATCTCTCATCGGTGACATCTCAATTGCAGGGCTTTAATCAGATGAACGGGGAACTGATTCAGGAAAATATTGTCAGGATAAAAAATAGTTTTGTGGAGAACCAGCTGTATTACGAGACTCAGAATCTTGCCAAGTATAGACTTGATGAGTCATTGTTCAACCAGATTGAGGACATATTTGCGGAGCCGTCTGACGCTGGGTTGTCGAAGGTGCTTCAGGACTTTTGGGATTCCTGGAATACTCTTGCTACAGATCCAGAGAGTGTAACAGCTAGAAACATTGTGAAAGATAAGGGGATTGTGCTTTCTAACACATTCAAGCGTTATTATACCAGCCTTGTGCAGCTTCAGAGGAGTAGCGCCGAAGACATTGGTAAGAAGGTAGAAAAAGTTAACAGTATTCTCTCTCAGCTTGCTTCGTTAAATACCAGACTAGTGGCAAATAAGTCCAGAGATTTAATGGATGAAAGGGACAGGCTTTTATCAGAACTTTCCGAACTGATTAACATGAAGGCAAGAGAAGAGGCGAATGGGGCTGTCACAGTTCTCGTTGGTAACCAGATAGTGCTTTCCGGTGGGAATTATTCGGAGTTACAAGTTGACCTGTCGATGGAGAATAACCTCTATAATGTAGAGATTTATGTAGGGGGTGGAAGTCAGCTAACAAATGTAGACTCTGGGGAAATAGGCAGTCTTATGCATATGGTGAATGATGAGATTCCTGAGATTGTTAGAGAGCTTGATAATATGGCTGTGACACTGTCTATTTATGTGAATACTCTTCACGTGAAAGGATATTCGCTGGAAGGGAAAACAGGGATAAGGTTCTTCAAAAATAATATAACAGGGGCTTCCAATTTTGAGTTGAATAATGAAATTGTTGATGATCCAACCTTAATAGTTGCATCTTCCAGGCCGGATGAGCCCGGGAATAATGAGATTGCGATGGCGATTCATGATCTACAATACAGGGATATTATATCAGGTTCTACGGTGTCGGATTACTATAATGCTCTTGTCAGTAGAATCGGAATGAAGTCGCAGGAGGTAGAATTTCTTAGGTCAAGTCAGGAGAAGGTGGTAACTGGTCTACAAAATACTCTCGATTCTATCTCGGGCGTGTCCCTTGATGAGGAAATGACGAATCTTATGGAGTATCAACATGCCTATGA
This sequence comes from Fidelibacterota bacterium, assembly GCA_003645825.1. Classification (GTDB taxonomy): domain Bacteria; phylum Fidelibacterota; class UBA2242; order UBA2242; family B5-G15; genus B5-G15. The sequence goes on along the minus strand of QNCQ01000079.1, from coordinate 5,935 downwards.
GGCTGCTGCCAAAATGGTTAAAACTGTGGATGAATTGATTCAGACTGTATTGAGTTTAGTATGATTTTTTGAAAACAAAGGGAGAGGGTGAATCATGAGGGTGACACAATCAATAATAACGAGAACGCTGTTACAAAGTTTAAATAGTACAAAGGAAAGCTTAAGGGAGAAACAGGCTTCAATAGCTACAGGGAAAAGAATAGAGAAACCCTCATCTGACCCCATTAACTTCTCAAAGGCCGATAAGTTTAGGAGGAAAATAGAACAAAATGAAGGGTTTTTACAGAATGTGGAAAGTTCTTTGGGATGGGTTGAGAATACCATGAGCATTATAGACAGTATATATGAGAAAATACTACGTGTAAAAGAAATAGCTGTTCAGGGGGCTGATAATACCCTTGATGAAGAAGGCCGTCGAATACTGTCAGGGGAGGTTGATTCAATAATAAACGATATAGTATCCCTTGGAAATAGTTCGTACCTCGGCAAATATGTCTTTGCGGGTACTTCTACAAAAGGGGAAAAACCGTTTACTTACGACGGCTACTCGGTAGTTTATAATGGTAATGGGGAAAAACTTTTCCGCAGGGTTGGCGAGAATTATTCAGTAGTAATAAATGTAAGTGGAGAGCAGCTTAGGGCTACGAATGTTTTTACCGTTCTTACTGACTTAAAGAATGCTCTTGATAATAATAATCCTGAAGAGGTGGCTGATTTGATTGCTAGAATCGATCAGGTTGGTGATAATTTATTGAACCTCAATTCTAGTGTTGGTTCTATCCGGAAGCAATTGAAGCTGATTAAGAATAGACTTGAGACAGCCAATATGAATTTGGCCTCATATCTCTCCAATGCAGAGGATGTTGATCTTGCAGAGGCAATCACACAGTACAATGTTGAAGAAACAGCCTTTAAAGCAGCGTTGAGTGTTACTTCAAATGCAATACAGCTAAACCTGTTTAGTTTTCTGGAGTAATTGGAGGTTAGAGTTGAAGAACGGTAACAAACATCCACAGATGTTAGAAGGTATAGAGATTAGAAACCTTGTAACCGTTGAGTTCCCGTATGGTCTTCCAGGTTTTGAGTGGTTGAAAAGGTTTAATATAGCAGAGGTAAAGGACAACCCACTTTTCAGTCTTCTCTACTCAACAGATGAGCCTGATATATCGATGATCATTATGAAGTGCCCTGTTGCTGAGACCAGTGAAGAACTTTATAAGCTTGTGAGAAAGGAGATAAAAAGGTATTTTGGAGCAAACGGGAATGGTGTTGATATATATTTTGTGGTAAGGCTTGAAAAAGGTGAGAAAAAGTTAATAGCTAACTATAGTGCGCCTATCGTTGTATGTCGAGACAGAATGGTTGGGTATCAGCTTATATTGGAGCGAGACTTGAGCGAACTAATATGTGAAAATAGCAATGTTAGGTAAAATTGTGTCTGTGGAATATAAGAAGGGTTTTCTCCAGGGAGGGAGAAATGTTAGTTTTAACAAGGAAGCGTAACGAAACCATCCGAATTGGCAGTAATATTAAAGTAAAAGTTCTAGAAGTTAGCGGGAGTTATGTCAAGATTGGTATAGAAGCCCCGCTTGAGATTCCTGTGTATCGGGAGGAACTATACCAGAAAATTTTAGAAGAAAACAGGGCTTCTCTTATATCCAGGGAACTGGATGGACAGTATTTAAAAGAGGTTATTTCCCGCAAAGCGGGATAATAGAAGTCGATTCAATAGCCCTTTTTAAGCCTCTTCAGCCGGATGTGACTGAGGAGGCGGAGCCATGACCGGAGATGTTGGAAGGATTCAAGAGGTTTGAAGAGCGGCTGAAAGCAGGTAATCCTGCTGGGGGTGGGACTGCTCTGGATATCCTGACTCGGGCAGAGGAATTTCTTAGAAAGAGAGATTATGAATCTGCTCTGGTGGTTCTGGAAGATTTCTACCGGTTTAACGGTGGTGATCTTCACATGAATCTCCTGCTGGGGGAAATTCACCTGGAAATCGGTCAGGATAGGGAATCCCTGAATTATTTTAATAAAGCGCTTCAACTAGAACCGGGCAATTCTCAGGCATTGTATGGGACGGGCAGGGTTTTTTATCTACGTGGGGATCTGAATAAGTCTGCGGAGTTTATCCGTAGGGCTATAGATGAGGGCTTAAATAAACCGGAAGTCTACAATGACCTTGGTATCGTATATTCACAGGCAGGAAAGTTCTTTCAGGCAGAGCAGTGTTTCAAGAAGGCAATGGAGCTAAAACCTGATTTCGGACATGCTGTTGTGAACCTTTCCTCTTTGTATATAAATGTGGACAGATATGATGAAGCGTTAAAATTGATAGATGATTACGCCAGGGATAGAGATTTGCCCATTGATCTCCTCTTTAACCGGGGGTTGGCGCTTGAACTTAAGGGAATGTTTGATAGTGCCGTTAAGGAATTTGAAGGAATCCTTGCCAGGCAGAGGGGCAATTTCAATGCCCTGTATCATAAAGGATATTGTTATCTCAATATGGGTGAAATTCACAAAGCAAGGGAGTGTTTTCAGCGTTGTTTGAAAATGGATCCGGACAATGAGAAACTGCATACTTTCATGGCTCTTACCTATGCTATCGAGGGGAAAATAACGGAGGCGATAGACATCTGGAAAGAGTTCCTTCCGATGTTTAAGAGCGTTCAGAAGAAGGATGTCAGAGTTACGCCTACAAAAATTAGCCCGATAAAGATTGTGGATTCCCTCGAGTCCACGCAGACAAAGAGAGACGAGAAGATAGATATTTCCGTGGTGATTCCTGTTATGAATGAGGAAGGTTCTCTTTTTTTACTTTATAATAAACTGAAAAGGGTTCTTGAGAGGCTGAAGAAAAGTCATGAAATAATCTTTGTTGACGATGGGAGCACAGATAATTCTCTGAAAATAATGGACGAACTTGCGAGGAAGGATCCAAGCGTGGTTATAATAAAGTTCAGAAAGAATTATGGCCAGACGGCGGCTTTTGCGGCAGGGTTTAAGTATGCGAGTGGGGACGTGGTCATAACGATGGATGCGGATTTGCAGAATGATCCGGAAGACATACCGATGTTGCTTAAAAAGTTGAGTGAAGGTTATGATCTTGTGAGTGGTTGGAGGAAGAGCAGGAAGGATAAGACCCTGACTCGGAAGATCCCCTCTTATTTTGCCAATCGTATAATAAATAAGCTGATAGCCGGCACAGGTGTAAGGATTCATGATTTTGGATGTTCGTTAAAGGCCTATAAGAAGGGAATAGTTAAGAACCTGAAGTTGTACGGCGAGATGCACAGGTTTATCCCCGCTTACGCTGCATGGCTGGGGATAAAGATCGCTGAAATTCCGGTGAAGCATCACCCCAGGAGATTTGGACATACCAAGTATGGTCTGGGCAGAGTGGGGACAGTGCTACTTGATTTGATAACTCTCAGGTTTTATACCGGGTTCAGGTCAAGGCCGTTGCAGTTTTTTGGTAAGGTGGCGTTTGCAGCGACTTTCCTGGCTATGCTTGTTTCCTCTCTGCTGTTTTTCTCAAAGTTTTTGTTTGGCTGGGGGGTGAGTTTCGAGACCTTTCTTTTGATGGTGATGTTTTCGATTCTTGGGGGTATGCAGTTTATTGTAGTTGGTTTGATAGGTGAAATTGTAATGAGAGGTTTTCTGGAGGCTCAGGACAAAGCGGACTACGTTGTTGAGAGTGTGATATCGTATCAGAACGATCGGTAGTATGTGTGGGATAGCAGGTTTTTTCCATGTTGATTCTGCAAGAAAGCCGGATAGAGATATAATCAGGAGAATGACAGCGACTTTGTTTCACAGAGGTCCTGATGCAGAGGGAATTTTTGTAGATGACAGAATTGCTCTGGGGCACAGAAGACTTTCTATAATAGACCTGACAATGGCAGCAAACCAGCCGGTGAGTTCTGAAAAGGGAGACGTGTGGGCTGTTTTTAATGGCGAAGTTTACAATTTTAGAGACCTCCGGGGTGTTCTTCGAAAGAGAGGGCATGTTTTTAAGTCCAGAGGGGATTCTGAGGTAATTGTTCATGCTTATGAGGAATGGGGTGAGGGATGTTTCGAGCGTTTTGATGGAATGCTTGCGTGTGCGATATATGACAGGAAGCGACGGAGGTTGCTACTTGCTCGCGACAGATTTGGGAAGAAACCGCTATACTACGCATTTCAGAATGGAGTTTTTGCATTTGCTTCGGAGATAAAAGCTTTGAAGAAGCACCCGGGTCTTACTTTTAAGTTTGATATAGGTGATGTAGCTCGCTATTTTGTTTATGATTATGTACCGGGATTACAGACTATTTTCAAAGGTGTCTACAGGCTTGAACCTGGAAGTTATGCAGTTGTTGATTTAGATGACCCTGGGTTTGGTAAATATGAGGGTAAACCGTTGCCCAGTGTGAAATACTGGGAATTAGACTTCAGCCCCAAGCTGGATGTTTCTTTTGATGAAGCAAAGAAGAGGTTAAGAGAGCTCCTTGTTAAGGCTGTTGAAAAGAGGCTGGTGAGTGATGTTCCTTTAGGGGTTTTTCTATCGGGTGGGATTGATTCCAGTTCGATATTGTGGGCTCTGGTTGAGCTAAGAAGCCCGTCGGAGATAGAAACGTTTTCTATTGGTTTTAGAGAAAAGTCTTATGATGAATCTTCTTATAGTAAAAGGGTAGCTGAGTACTTTGGTGTAAATCATCACTTCAAAATTTTCGATATTGATGTCCTGATGGAAATTTTTGATGAAGTTACGGGTTCTATCGATGAACCATTTGCTGACTATTCAATATTCCCTACATATCTTCTTTCCAGTTTTGCCCGGGATTATATTACGGTTGCGCTTAGTGGGGATGGTGGGGATGAATTTCTGGCAGGGTATGACCCTTTTGTTGCGGTTAAGATTTCAAGGATAATTGATTTACTGCCATTTATTGCTATTTCTGGCATGAAAAAGTTTAGCCATCTGGTACCGGTCTCAGAGAGGAATATGAGTTTTGGCTTCCGTTTGAGACGATTCCTGGACGGTTTTGCAAATGAGATTGACAAAGATCCCGTGTTAAGAAATCAGGTGTGGCTTGGTTCTTTTAACTACAGGAATCTCCCGATGGATGATGGTTTCAGGGATCCGGTATTTTTGTACGAGCCCACGCTTAAAGCAGTTAGGGAGGATATTGATTATATCGATAGAGTTTCCTGTGCGTACGCAAAGACGTACCTTGTGGATGACATTTTGTTTAAAGTTGATAGGGCAAGTATGTTGAATTCTCTTGAGGTGAGATGTCCTTTTCTGGATACTGAGCTTGTGGAATTTCTTGCCAGGTTACCTTCAGAGTACAGGATGAGAGGTTTGAAGACAAAACGCCTATTGAAGGAAACAGTGAGAGATTTGCTCCCAGATTTTGTTGTCAGGCGATCGAAAAAAGGATTTGGGATACCGATATCAGGGTGGCTCAGGGAGAATCTGAGGGATAGATTGTTTGAGAATGTCAATTACATTATTGAGAAATTCGATAGAGGTTTGAACTTTACAGAGTTGAAGAGAATTTGCAAAGAGCATGTCGAGAGAAGAAGCGATTACAGAAAAGAGCTATGGAGTTTGTTGATGCTTGGAGAGGCGGTGAAAAATGTTTAGGAATTTGTGAAGAGAGGGTGAATGCTCGGATGGCAAAAAAGGTTTTGTGTCTCAATTACGAATATCCGCCTATAGGGGGTGGTGCAGGTCGGGTAACCAGGGTCTTGAACGAGCTGTTGGGCCGGATGGAGTATAAAATTTGTGTTTTGACTTCGGGATTCAGGAATATGGTGGGTGTAAGTGAAGAGTACGGGTGCAGGGTGGTGAGGTTGAGAACCCTGAGGAAGCACCCTGGATATTCAAATACTCTGGAAAAAATTTCTTATGTGCTTTCTGCTATTTTGTACATTCGCAAAGTGATTC
>QNCQ01000078.1 GCA_003645825.1 Fidelibacterota bacterium | reverse complement strand
TGGAGCAACCTCCACCCCACATCTATCACAAATAATCCCCTTATACCTTATCCTCTTATACTTTCCACAGTGACACTCGTAATCCTTCACCGGACCAAATATTTTCTCACAAAAAAGACCATCCTTTTCAGGTTTATACGTCCTATAATTAATCGTCTCAGGCCTGAGGACTTCACCTCTTGATCTCTTAAGAACCGTTTCAGGAGAAGAAAAATGTATTATTATACTTGCAAACTCCTTCCTACGATCAATTGGTCTTACACCATTCATTTTATATTACCCCTCTTCTTCTGAGTAATTTAAATCTAACTCAATACAAAGCCCTTGCAATTCCTTAACCAGAACGTTAAAAGACTCAGGTATACCAAAATCAGAGAAATTCTCACCATTAACAATAGCATTATACATCTTTGTCCTACCATCCACGTCATCAGACTTCACTGTAAGCATTTCCTGTAGAGTATACGCCGCACCATAAGCCTCAAGTGCCCAGACTTCCATCTCTCCCAGTCTTTGACCACCAAACTGTGCCTTTCCACCAAGAGGCTGCTGAGTTATCAGAGAGTACGGACCGGTCGATCTTGCATGAACCTTGTCCTCAACAAGATGCAACAGTTTCATCATATATATACATCCAACCATAACCTTATTCTCAAAAGGCTCCCCTGTCTTTCCATCGTAAAGGGTAACTTTCCCGTCCTCTGGTAACCTGGCTTTTTTCAACTCGGCCACAACCTCATCATGCGTAGCTCCATTAAACACTGGAGTCTCATAGTATACACCGAGCTTCTTCCCTGCCCAGCCTAGCATCGTTTCGTATAACTGACCTAGATTCATTCTTGAAGGAACACCCAGAGGATTCAAAACTATATCAACCCGTGTACCATCCTCAAGAAAAGGCATGTCCTCTTCGGGAACCACAATAGAAACCACCCCCTTATTACCATGCCTTCCTGCCATTTTATCGCCAACTCGAATCTTCCGCTTGGTAGCAACATACACCTTGGCCAACTGCAAAACACCAGGCTGGAGGTCATCACCAACTTTTATCTTATAAATTTCCTTCTCAACTTCGTCATCTATCTTATGAGAAACGCTGAAATAATTATCAAACAGTATCCTTATCTTCTTGTTGGTCTCTTCATCTTTCGTCCAATCCTGATCAAGCCCTATTTTATCAAAGTCTAATTTTGCCAGTAAATCATCGTCAAACACCGCACCATCTTTGACCACAACCTTCTGTTTTGTCAAATCCTTTATTTCATTTGCCACTTTCCCGCGTAGTATCTCGACAAGTTTCGCATTTCTTCTCCTCTTAAGCTCAGCCTGTCTCTTTAAACCGTCTTGGGTTATTTCCTCTATCCTCTTTCTATCACGAGCTCTGCTATCCCTACCTTTTCTCGTAAATAGCTGGGTATTTATCACAACACCCCATACACCTGGATCAGCTTTCTTTGAGGCATCCTTAACGTCAGCAGCCTTTTCTCCAAATATCGCCCTAAGCAGTTTCTCCTCAGGAGTTGGATCAGTCTCTCCTTTGGGAACAACTTTTCCTATAAGTATATCACCCGGCTTTACCTCTGCACCAACTCTAATTACTCCATTCGGATCCAGATTAGCTGCCCTCTCTTCACTCACATTTGGAATCTCCCTTGTCAGTTCCTCAGGACCTCTCTTGGTATCCCTTACCTCAAGCTCAAACTCCTTTACATGAACAGAAGTAAATACATCATCCTTCAGCAACCTTTCACTAATAACTATAGCATCCTCAAAGTTATATCCTCTCCACGGCATAAAGGCAACCAACACATTCCGTCCCAAAGCCAGCTCTCCCTGATCCGTAGCACACCCATCAGCAATAACCTGGCCCTTTTTCACCCTATCACCAGGTCTGACAAGAGGTCTCTGGTTTATCATTGTATCCTGATTGGTCCTCTGAAACTTTATAAGGTCTACTCTCACCCGTTCCCTGGTCTCATCAAGATTAAGCTCGTCCTTAAACTCTTCACTCTTTATAATAATATAATCAGCACACACCTTTTCAATTACACCATCAACAGGAGATGTTACAACAGCCTTCGAATCCAGAGCAACTTTTTTCTCCATCCCGGTTCCAACTATCGGTCCTTCAGGCTTCAGGAGCGGAACCGCCTGGCGCTGCATGTTTGAACCCATAAGCGCCCGGTTAGCATCATCATGCTCAAGAAACGGTATCAGAGAGGCAGAAACCGATACAATCTGCGTGGGGGAAACGTCCACATACCTTACTTCCTTCGGATCAACGATAGGAAATTCTCCCTTTATTCTGGCCCTTACCTTTGGAGCGACAAAATATCCTTTTTCATCAACCGGAGCATTAGCCTGTGCAATAAGTTCTCTATCCTCATCATCTGCAGACAGATATTCTATTTCATCGGTAACCCTTGCCTTTCCATTTTCAACAACAACCTTTCTATAAGGGGTCTCTATAAATCCAAGCTCATTCACATACGCATATGTAGCAAGTGACGAAATAAGTCCGATATTCGGGCCTTCCGGTGTCTCTATAGGACACAATCTCCCATAATGAGTATAATGCACATCCCTGACCTCAAACCCGGCTCTCTCTCTGCTCAAACCACCCGGGCCAAGAGCAGAAACCCTCCTCTTATGAGTTGTCTCAGCAAGAGGATTAGTCTGATCCATAAACTGCGAGAGCTGGTTTGTCCCAAAAAAGGAATTTATAGCAGAAGTTATTATTCTCGAGTTAATCAGATCCTGGGGAGTAAGGTTTTCAGATTCTCTCAGATTCATTCTTTCCCTAACAGTTCTTGCCATCCTTGTCAGAGCAAGCGTAAACTGATTCGTCAACTGTTCACCCACAGTCCGAACCCTTCTATTACCAAGATGATCTATATCATCTGGACCGAGCTCTCCCCTCTTCATCTTAACAAGATATCTCATTATCTCCACAAGGTCCTGTTTCGTAAGCACAGTCTCTTCTACCGGAACATTCAAGTTGAACTTCTTATTTATTCTGTACCGTCCTACCATACCGAGGTCATACTTCTTCGGGCTGAAAAACAACCTTTCTACAAACTTCCTGGCAACCTCAAGGTTCGGTGGTTCTCCGGTTCTTAGGTTCTTATACAGGTAATATATAGCGGCCCCTTCGTCATTCTCGATAGGGTCCTTGATAAAAGTATTCAGGAAAACATTTATAATCGTCTCATCATCAGTCGAAAACACCAGTAGCGAATCTATCTTATGACTCTTGCATATCTTTAGGACATCATCATCAACCTTAACCCTGTTTTTAATATCCAGTAGAACTTCCCCTGTATCTTTATCAACAATGTTTTCAGCAAGGAATAACCCCTTTGCCTCCTTTTCGGCTTTTGACAGGGGTACCCTTTTACCCATTCCAAACAAAGTTAAAATGTCTTCATTCGTTGGATATCCAAAAGCTCTCAAAAGAATTGTCGCAGGAAATTTTCTCCGCTTATCAATAATTGCATTCATTACATCATGATGGTCAATAACAAAATCTACCCAGCTTCCGCGAAAAGGAATTATTCTGGCTATATAAATTTTATTCCCGCTCGAATGATCCTGTTGGTCAAAAACAACACCAGGCGACCTCTGTAACTGAGAAACAATAACTCTCTCAGCACCATTAATGACAAACGTACCTCTCTCAGTCATATAGGGTATATTACCAAAAAATATATCCTGCTCTATACCCGCGGTGTATTTTCCACTTCCCCCTTCTTCACTGATATGCAGAACAAGCCTAACCTTCAAAGGAACAGTATAACTGACCCCTCTTTCTACACATTCTCTCACTGTATAAGGTGGATCACCAACCGTATAATACTTGTATTCCAACAGGTAATTCCCATGGTTGTCCTCTATAGGAAAGATCGACCTGAAAGCTTCTTCCAGCCCCTGCACTTTTCTCTTTTCAGGCGGAACATCTTTTTGCAGGAATTCCTCAAAAGACCGTATCTGTACATCTAGCAGATTAGGCACATCAATAACCGGCTTAGACTTCGCAAAAGACTTACGCCCATTTGTAATGGTTAAAACGCTGTTCAAAACCCTCCCTCCTTCTTTTTACGCTAAGCGCCTTTATTCTCTATATGTCTATAGAGAGAGTGATTTTTCATTAAATTAAAAAAGGACAAAATCTAACTATTTTAATTCTACCGTAGCTCCTGCCTCTTCGAGTTGTTTTTTAATATCTTCAGCCTCCTCTTTGGAGACTCCCTCTTTCACTGTACTCGGAGCACTATCAACTAGATCCTTAGCTTCCTTTAACCCTAAGTTGGTCACCGCTCTCACTACCTTTATTACATTTATCTTCTGTGGCCCTACCTCCTTAAGAATAACATCAAACTCCGTTTTTTCTTCTTCTCCTTTTGCTTCTGCAGGTGCAGCACCAGGAGCAACACCAGCCGCTACAGCAACAGGAGCAGCAGCCTTTACACCAAACTTTTCCTCAATCTCTTTTATCAACTCGGAAATTTCCAGCATATTAGCCTTCTCAAGATATTCTAACACATCAGCTCTGGTTATCTCTGCCATCTTTCTTTATCCTCCTTTTCTACAAACTATTGTTCCTTCTTTTTTTCACCCAACGCTTTCAATGCCATCACCAGCTGCGTCATTGGCGCACTCAAAGTGCTAATAAGATTTGCCAGCGGTGACTGGATGGTCGCAAGAAATTTTGCAAGCAACTCCTCTCTAGTTGGTAGCTTGGCAATACTCTCAACTTCTTCAGCTGAAAAAACCTTATCTTCAAACAGACATCCTTTAATCTTAATATGTTCAATCTTATTTTTTTTTATAAACTCCGTCAGAACCCTTGCAGGAAGTGTAGGATCATCATAAGCAAACGCAACAGCAGTAGGACCAGTAAAAAATTGCTTTACATCACCTAAACCCACATTATCTGCAGCAATTCGCAGAAGCGTATTTTTCAAAACCTTATACTCAATATTCGAAGCTTTTAGTTCTTTCCTGAGACTGTTTACCTGTTCTACATTTATTCCGTGAAAGTCCACAAAATACATACCTTTGGATTTCCTGAATTTCTCCTCAATTTCCTTAACTGCTTCAATATTTTTTGGACTTGGCATACTTTCTCCCACCCTATTTCTCTAAGCCAATACTGAATCCCGCTTAACCGGGACACCCGGACCCATGGTTGTCGTCAGAGTTATCTTCTTTAGATATGTCCCCTTAGCTGCTTGAGGTTTCATCCTCACAAGCGAGGATATCAGAGACTTTACATTCTCCTCAAGATGCTCATCTGGAAAGGAGCGTTTCCCAACAGGAGCATGAATAATCCCATATCTGTCCACACGAACCTCAATCCTTCCAGCCTTCAGCTCTTTCACAGCTTTTGCCACATCATTCGTAACCGTACCACTCTTGGGATTCGGCATCAGACCCCTTGGTCCTAAAATCCTACCTAGCTTTCCAACTTCACTCATAACCTCAGGAGTAGCAACAACCGCATCAAAATCAAGCCAACCATTTTTTATTTTCTCAATATACTCCTCAAAACCTATATAATCAGCACCTGCCTCCTTGGCTTCGTCTACCTTTGTCCGGGTCAAAACCAGAACTCTGATCTTCTTGCCTGTACCATATGGTAGATACACCGTTCCCCTCACATTCTGATCAGCATGTCTCGGATCAACACCCAGATTAACATGAGCTTCTACAGTTTCATCGAATTTAGGCGGCTCTGTACTTTTCAGAAGAGTAATTGCTTCTTTTAGATCATACTCTTTACTCTTATCTACAAGACCTTTGTTCTTCCGTACCCTCTTCGAAACTTTCATATCTCAATCTACTCCTTAACGATTAACCCCATTGACCTGGCCGTTCCTTTTATCATTTCCATCGCCTTCTCTATAGTATGAGCATTAAGATCAGGCATCTTTAGCTCTGCAATCTTCCTTATGTCATCTACCGTTACAGTCCCCACTTTATTCTTATTAGGTTCCCCCGAACCTTTCTCAATTTTAGCAGCCTTCTTCAGCAAAATCGAAGCCGGGGGCGTCTTCGTTATGAAAGTAAAAGACCTATCAGAATAAACTGTTATAATCACAGGAATTATCATCCCGGCCTGATTCTGGGTTTTGGCATTAAATGCTTTACAAAACTCCATTATATTTACACCATGCTGACCAAGCGCAGGGCCCACAGGGGGAGATGGATTTGCTTTCCCCGCTTCAATCTGTATTTTGATCTTACCTATCACCTTTTTAGCCATATCACACCTACTTTTCTAACTCTACCTGCAAAAAGTCCAGCTCAACAGGCGTTGGTCTTCCAAAAATACTGACCATTACCTTTAATTTCTTTTTATCCTCATTAACCTCCTGAACTATCCCATGAAAATCTACAAAAGGGCCATCTACAACTTTTACAGGGTCTCCTTCTTTAAAAGGAACAGCAAGCACTTCCTGACCATCCTTGGTTTCAACCTCACCAAGAATTCTCTTAACCTCATCCTCATGAAGAGGTTGGGGATGTCCCTTAGGTCCTACAAAACTAATAACCCCTGGAATATTCTCTATCATAAACCTGGTTTCTTTATTCATCTCCATTTCAATAATGATATAACCAGGAAAGAAAACTTTGGTTTTGACCCTTTTCTTTCCTTCCCGCATCTCCATAACTTTCTCAGAAGGGACAAGCACTTTCCCAATCTGATCTTTCAAACCAGAACGCGCGGCTTCATTCTGAATAGCATCCCCTATTTTCTTTTCTCTCCCCGAATAAACTTTTAACACATACCAGTTCATAGCTTTATCTCAATTACAAAATCAAATGAACAATTCTTGTTAACAACGAATCTATAATAAATAAATATACTGCCAGAACCAGAGACAAAGCAAGCACCACAATAGTAGATCCCTTCAATTCCTCCCAGCTCGGCCAGGAAACTTTCTTCATTTCAAATACTACACCATCCACAAATTCCTTCAGCTTCTTAAACATCCTCACCCCTTAAAAGAGCCCAAATCCCTTCTTCAAACAGCAGGTGAGGCAGGACTCGAACCCGCAACCCCCGGTTTTGGAGACCGGCGCTCTACCAATTGAGCTACTCACCTGTTTCCATTTCAATTACCTTGTCTCTTTATGCTTCGTATGTTTATTACACCATCGACAGTATTTCTTATACTCAACCCTACCTGGATGTTTCCGCTTATTCTTCGTAGTCGTATAATTTCTTCTCTTACAAACCGTACATTCTAAAGTTATTATCTCTCTCATTTCCCAAAACCTTACTCAACAATTTTCGTTACGACACCTGCACCAACTGTTCTTCCACCTTCTCGTATCGCAAACCTCAAACCCTCTTCCATCGCTATCTCCTTTATCAACTC
>QNCQ01000077.1 GCA_003645825.1 Fidelibacterota bacterium | reverse complement strand
TTTTTTCGCATCCTGAGTCTTATTACTATCACATGGGAGAAATCGAGGTTGGTTTCACATGGGGTATAGACTGAGATTAGTCGTGGTCATTGTTGCATGCGGAAAAGTGCTGATATGGGGTGGTAGTTCCCTCCAGCTTTCTGGGGTCGTACTGGATTCGGTGTCCCTTGAACCAATGTCTTTTGTTAATGTCTGTTTGAAGAACACTCAGGTAGGCTGTGCGACCGATGAAAATGGATATTTTTCGCTGAGGGCAGAGCTTGAGAATGCCGACACATTATGTATTGAGAGGGTTGGATACAGGAGGAGTTGTCTGGTCATTAATCCCGGGAGTTTTCGGAACGGGTTTATCAGGGTTTTGCTTAAGAGAAAGCCGGTAAAACTTCCGGAGGTGAGCATCATTGGTTATGCAAGGGGAACTTCTTCTACGGATGAAATGGTATTAACCGGGGAGGTGTTCCATACAGTACCAGAAGTCGGGGAGGTAGATGTTTTAAGGGTTCTCAGGAGTGCCCCGGGGTGACCTATACTAATGATTTCAATGCTGGTCTCTATGTAAGAGGAGGTGGTAGAGATCAGAATCTGATCGCGCTGGATGGAATTTTGGTTCCAAGTCCGTACCATCTGTTCGGTATATTTTCAGCTTTTGACGCTGATGCAATACAGTTCATCAAGATAGAGAAAAGTAATTTTGATCCTGAGTTCGGTAGCAGGCTGAGTTCTATTATGAATATAAATGTGAGAGATGGAAGTGCTGATCGAGCCAAAGCGAGATATTCGTTGAGTTTAATCAGTTTGAAGGTGACACTGGAGGGGCCCATCCCAATAGGTACGTATCTGGTTAATTACAGAACTTCTTATCTGGATATTCTGACCAGGAAACTAAAGCCCGGGGGATTTGTTGTCCCTTATGGATTTAGGGATGGTATGAGCAAAGTGGTTTTAAAACCATTTGCCAGACACAAATTAGAGTTAGTGTATTACTTTAGTAAGGATTGCTTCGACGCGACGTTAGTGGAGGGTGATACGACGGCTGGAGTGTACAGGTGGGGAAATTTTGCCAAAGGTATTGCCTATTATGGCATGTTGCTGGATAACCTGTTTTTAAAACTGCAGTATTCCAGGAGTGATTTTAAAGCGAAATGGAAGACAACAGAAACGCCTCCCACGGTCTATGTGGATACTTTTTTTGGTTTTGAGCAATTAAAAATGGTGTTCAGGTATGGTTCAATGGCTCGAAGTCACGTTAGATAGGGCTTCGTTACTTGTAGGAGCGGATCTAAATTTAAATCGCTCGGGCTGACAGCGATTCCTATAGCGATTGATCAGGCAGACAAGTTTGAGAGAAAAGTTTTTGTCGATTTCAATGTGAGATTTCCGAGGGAAGTTAGTTTTAAATCCTGTCTCTCTGCTGTTGACTTTGGTTCCGATAAGAAAATCAGGTTCAGCAGAAGTGTTGGGGGTAGATATCGTTTAAGGAACGGCTCGATTTTGATCTTTAACTATAGCAGAAACTATCAGAGTTTGATGACACTAAATAGCGCTTCGACAATGCTAACCCTGTTTGATGCCTGGTTGAATATACCGGATGGTTTACCTCCCATGGAGTCAGTTCAATATTCGTTTGGTTTTATGAAAGAGCCTGTGCTTAGTATCTCTTGTTATTTCAAGGATTTTAAGAAACTGGTTAGATATGATGATGAAAGGATATTAGAAGAAG
Source organism: Fidelibacterota bacterium (assembly GCA_003645825.1). Classification (GTDB taxonomy): domain Bacteria; phylum Fidelibacterota; class UBA2242; order UBA2242; family B5-G15; genus B5-G15. The sequence goes on along the minus strand of QNCQ01000077.1, from coordinate 5,717 downwards.
ATCCTCCTTTTATTACCGGAACCGGATACTCTACAGGAATAGAGTTGTCTTACAGATTTGATATCAAAGGATTTGCGAATAGTCTTTCATACACTTTTTCAAGGACAAGATATAAGTTCAAAGACGAGGAGTATCCTCCGGAGTATGACAGACCTCATGTTTTTGTCTTATTTGGGAGCAGGGCTCTTGGGAAGAAGTGGGAATTGAACTATAGATTTGTGTATCAGACGGGGACCCCAATAACGATGGTATTGGGGTATTATTATACGCACCAGAATTACTTTAACGATTATTTCTATAAATATGAGTATACGGAGTATCCGGGAGGGAACCCTACGAAGGAAAATCCTATTTATTCTCCCAGGAATTTCTATAGGTTGCCGCCATATCACAGGCTCGATGTAGGGTTTGTAAAAAGTTTTAAGTTTTTTAAATCAAAAATGGAATTTTACGTGGATTTCATAAACGTTTATGCGAGATTGAACACTCTAACGGTGACGAAGGAAGGAAAAAAGTTTTTTCAGATGCCCCTTTAGTTACTTTTGGAGTAAGAGGTGAGATATAAGCATGGCGTTCAGGAAAAAATTTAGATTCCCGGGATTAGAGAAAATTTTTTTGACGATGGTGCTCTCTTTGTTGCTGAGCTTATAAGTATGTGCGACGCAGGCGATCCTGTAGGACCGGACATGAACATCGAGAAAAAAATTATCGTGAATATAACGATTTACCCTGATTTAGGTGAGCAGTATGTTTATTTATCCTGTGCTTACTATGCAAGCGAGTATGTCGGTGGGGGAGAGTATGTCCCCGAGATATCGATCGAGGGGGCAACAGTAATGTGTGTAATAAATGGTGATACTATTTACGCCGAAGAGAGAGAAACAAAAACTTTACTCCCACGTTGCTATAAAAGTTTCTACATGCTCAAAACGGGGATGCCTGAGCAGAAAGGGTGCTGGGAATTAAGGGTGTACCATCCAGACTATGACTCTGCTTTTTGTGTGGTTTATATACCTGCAAAACCTGAATTGTACCGCTATGGTGTACCGGATTCTTTCAGTTTCGGTATTGATAGTTTAGTATTTTACAATTCACCAGCGGAGTATGCTTGCGCATGTTATCCTGTCCTGGAGATTTTTAGCACCAGGTACGGGCACTTCAGAAATTTATTTGATCCAAGGCCCAGTGCTGACACCGTCGCAGTTTATGGGGTCGAGGAGATAAGGGGAAAGCTTATAGAACTGTTTAAATTTCATCTTTTGGAGGCCGATGTTTCAGATGATCTGTTTTTGATGTTTTATACTTTCTCTATAAACGATGCCATCTATTATGATAACGCTAAGGTTTATGATGAGCCTATCGTGGGGTTTACTGCTCCCCGTGGAACTTTCAGTAATGTAGAGGGAGGTTATGTGCAGTGTTCGCTTTCTGGCCGTCTGACACAATCTATATTCCTATTTCGAAGAAATTTATTCAAGCGGTTATAGACTCTTTGTAGTTGTCGTAATTGGCTTCAGGTGTTCGAAATAAGAAGTTTGAGTGAGAAAAGAAAATACTGCAGTAGGGAGAGAAGCCTTTTCTCGCTCGTCTCCAGTATGGGAGCTATTGTTGGGGAAGGGCGCTCTGACAACTGCCGATGATAGATGATACATTTACCGTTAAGCTTGCGCTGATAAATGTTTATTCGTTACCAATAGTGTGGGAAGGAAGAGTCTTTTTACTTTTTTTATTTATTCTCTTTATTTATCTGTCGACCGGTTACGATAACGTCTTGCCCGACTTTCAAAGGGTAGCCAGGTGGGGTTAAAAATTTGTTGACACTAATTTGCCGAGCAAGTAAATTGACAACTGCGTGAAGCATTTTATTTTTTAGAAAGGAGGGAAGAGAGATCGCAATCACAGCTGATATCAAGAACGGGATGGTAATTATACGGAATAATGACTATTGGAAAGTGATAGAGTTTCAGCATGTTAAGATGGCTCGTGGCGGGGCTTTCGTTCGGACGAAGTTGAAGAATTTAAGGACAGGACAGGTTGTGGAGAACACTTTTCGTTCTGGGGAAAAGATAGATGTTGCGAGGCTTGAATCCCGAAGTATGCAGTATCTTTACTACGATGGCAGTGGCTATATTTTTATGGATACGGAAACATATGAACAGATACCCATTAGCAAAGAAGTTTTTGAAGGAGTTAGCTCGTATATTAAAGAAAATGATGTGGTAGAGGTGTTATTCCACGGTTCAGAACCGCTGGATATAAATCTTCCTACCTGTGTGGTTCTTGAGGTGGTGGAAACTGAACCGGGTGTAAAGGGTGATACGGTTAGCGGTGCAACGAAGCCAGCGAAACTTGAGACAGGGCTTGTAGTTCAGGTGCCTCTTTTTGTCAATGAGGGGGATAAGGTAAAAATTGACACAAGAACTGGGGAGTATATTGAGAGAGTGAAATGAGAGGGGAAATATGGGAACTCGAGAAATAATTGAGTTGGTGAAGATAGTAGAATCCCATGATATAGATGAGATTGAGATAAAAAAATGGTTTGGTACGACGATAAGGATAACCAAGCGGAAAAATGGGGCTGTTTCTGCTGCTATTAGTCAGGAGAGTATTCCCCGGCAGGTCGGAGCTGAGGTTCCTGTGAAGAGTCTGGAGGCGAAACCTGAGCCCAAGGAGGCTCCTCAGGATACTGGTGTAGAGGTTCCTCCAGATAAACTTTATGAGGTTAAATCGCCCATTGTTGGAACTTTTTATAGAGCTCCGGCTCCTGACGCCGATCCTTATGTTAAAGTTGGGGATCATGTTAGCATTGGTCAGCCTCTCTGTATTATTGAAGCTATGAAAATTATGAATGTGATAGAGTCTGATGTTTCGGGTACAATAAAGAAAGTTTTGGTTGAGAACGCCCAACCGGTTGAATATAATCAGACGCTGTTTATAATTGAGAAGGACTAACATAGTAAACCAAGTATGCAGACAGAGATAAAAAAAGTACTGATCGCCAATCGAGGGGAGATTGTGCTACGAATAATAAGAGCCTGTAAAGAGTCGGGAATTAAAACCGTAGCAGTTTACTCCACTGCCGATTCTTTATCCTTACATGTGAGATTTGCAGATGAAGCAGTTTGTATAGGTCCTGCTTCTAGCTCTGATAGTTACTTAAAAGCATCTCAAATTATAAGTGCTGCTGTGGTTACAAATTCTGATGCTATTCATCCAGGGTATGGTTTTCTTGCTGAGAATGCTGACTTTGCTCAGATGTGTATCGACAATAATCTTGTTTTTATAGGACCTGATCCCGATGTTATTTCTCTCATGGGTGATAAATCTTTGGCGAAGGAGACGGTGAGAAAAGCTGGTGCTCCTGTAATTCCTGGGAGTGAAGGGGTTGTGAAAGGAGTTGATGAGGCAAAAAGGATCGCGAGAGAGATTGGTTATCCAGTACTTTTAAAAGCTAGTGCGGGAGGCGGCGGACGTGGAATGAGAATAGTCTGGGACGAAGGGGAGCTCGAATCCGCATTTCAGATGGCTCAAAGTGAAGCAGAAGGGGCTTTTGGAGTTCCTGATTTATACATGGAAAAACTAATCAGAGGTGCCAGGCATGTTGAGATACAGATACTGGGTGATGGTTATGGTAATGTGATTCATTTAGGGGAAAGAGAATGTTCAATCCAGCGGAGGCATCAGAAGTTGATAGAGGAATCACCTTCTCCTGCAGTTGATGAGGAATTGAGAAAGAAGATGGGTGAGGCAGGGGTAAAGATCGCAAAGGCAGTTGGCTACAGGAGTGCTGGAACAATAGAGTTTCTATTAGATGAAGATAAAAACTTTTATTTTATGGAGATGAATACCCGAATACAGGTTGAGCATCCTGTAACGGAAATGGTAACGGGCATAGATATTGTTAAAGAACAGCTTAGGATAGCTTCTGGAGGGAAATTGCCAGAGTGGTTGAAGGACATAAAGTTAAGGGGGCATGCTATAGAGTGCCGCATAAATGCAGAGGATCCTTTTAATAATTTTAGGCCTACACCCGGCAAAATAACCTCCTTTCACGCTCCAGGAGGTCCTGGTACGAGGATGGATACCCATGTTTATGCAGGTTATGAGATCCCGTCTTATTATGATTCTTTGCTTGCAAAGCTGATAACTCATGGGAAAGACCGCGATGAGGCGATATCAAGGATGGAAAGAGCCCTTGAAGAGACCATTTTTGAAGGGGTGAGTACGACAGTGCCGTTCCATATGGCTATTTTGAAGGATTCGAATTTCAGGAAAGGGAATTTTAATATAGAGTTTTTGAATAGTTTTAAATTTGACCCGGAAGAGGTTTTAGAGGAGGTTTAGTAATGAATGTTCCTGAAGATTTAAAGTACACCAATGATCATGAATGGGTGAAAGTTGATGGTGATACCGCTATTGTAGGTATCACGGACTATGCTCAGAGTGAGCTGGGAGACATTGTTTATATTGAGCTCCCTGAGGTTGGCAGAGAGGTTTCAAAGGGAGATCCTGCTGCCACTATTGAGGCTGTGAAGACGGTAGCGGATGTGTACTCACCGCTTTCAGGTGAGGTTATAGAGGTGAATGAGAAGTTGAAAGATGCTACTGAGATCGTGAATAAGGATCCTTATGGTGATGGCTGGATGTTCAAAATCAGAATGAAAGATAAAGATGAGCTTAACGAGCTATTAACTGCCGAGGATTATAAAAAGTTGATATAAGCCATGGACAAGTACATTCCAAACACTCCAGATGTGGAAAAAGAAATTCTACAGGAGATAGGAGTTACAAGTTTTGATGAGCTGATAAGTAATATTCCGCAAAAATTCAGAAGCGCATGTGATGTTAATTTGCCACCGCCTCTGTCGGAGCTGGAGGTGGTAAAACTTTTAAAAGGCATTTCCTCTAAGAATATTTCCAGTGAGAATTATGTATCATTTCTTGGGGGAGGGGTATATGACCATTATATTCCCCCGGTGATAGATTTTCTAATAGCTAGATCGGAGTTTTATACAGCTTATACTCCCTATCAACCAGAGGTTAGCCAGGGGACTTTACAATCAATTTACGAATATCAGTCTCTGATTTGTGGGCTTATGGGGATGGATATTTCGAATGCTTCGCTTTATGATGGGGCTACTGCAACTGCTGAGGCTATCTTCATGGCCTGCAATGTTACCAGGAGGAGTAAAGCTGTCATTTCAAAATTGATTAACCCATTCTATTTTGAGGTACTGAAAACATATCTGGAAAACAGAGGTGTGGAAATTGAGGTACTTCAAGAGAAAGAAGGGCAGACAGACTTTTCCGAGCTTGAGGGGAAAATAAAAGGTTCTGCCTGTCTGGTAGTACAAAGTCCCAACTTTTTTGGAGTAATTGAAGAGCTGGATGGTCTGAAGGAAATTCTTGGGAGTTCTGGTTCATTGTTTGTAATGATAGTTGATCCTATCTCTCTTGGTGTTTTAAAAAGTCCTGGTGAGTACGGCACTGATATTGCTGTTGCGGAAGGGCAATCTCTTGGTATTCATCAGTCGTTTGGAGGACCGTTCCTGGGCATCATAGCAGCGAGAAAAGATTTTATACGCAACATGCCTGGAAGAATAGCCGGTATGACTGAAGACGCAGAGGGTAAAAGAGCTTTTACTCTTGTTTTGCAGACAAGAGAACAGCATATCCGCAGAGAGAGAGCTACATCGAACATATGTACCAATCAGGCG
>QNCQ01000076.1 GCA_003645825.1 Fidelibacterota bacterium | reverse complement strand
CCCCCACTCGACCCTCCAGGCACCTTTGACTCATCAACAGGATTTCTGACCGCCCCAAAAAATGAATGCTCGGAAGATGAACCCATTGCAAACTCATCCATATTCGTCTTACCAAGGATCAGACCATCCTCTTTCAGTATCTTATTAACAACTGTAGCATTATAAGGGGGGACAAAGTCTTTCAGTATCCCCGACGCACAGGTCGTCGGCAACCCTTTCACACAAATATTGTCCTTCACCCCAATAACTTTACCAGCAAGTCGGCCAGCCCTACCATCCTTTATCTTTTGCTGAATTTCCCGACTTTTCTCAACTGCATCCTCATCAACATTTATAAAAGCATTATAAGGATTATCATTTTTTATTCTCTGCAATAAATCCTTTACCCTATCGGAAAAATCCATCTGTATCACCCCCAATGTCTACCATCAAAAACTACTTTTCCCTTTTCTCCCCCGTCTTCTCTTCCTTCTCAGGGGGCCCGATATACTTATCGTGGTCTAAGGACTCGTTTATCTCATCCTCAATTTCACGAGTCGCTTTCTTAAACTCCTTCAGACTCTTCCCAAGCCCTCTCGCCAGCTCAGGCAACCTTTTCGCTCCAAACAACAGCAACAGTACAAGAAAAATAAGCAATATCTCACCAAAACCTAAGTTACCAAACATTTTACACCTCCAGTTACCTCCAGAATCTTAGGAGGTAATAGGCAATGAGCAAGCCTATTATCCCTATAAGATTCAACTTCAAAGTAAAACCTATCGTCACAGAAAACATTATTAAATCCACAACTCCGGGACCAAGCATGATATCTATCGAGCGCAGGAACACATCCTTCACCACTCCATCAGGTAGAGCATACTTTATCACTTCCCCTAACAGAGAACCAATCATCGCCCCGAATAGCAATATCCCGATTACAAACAGAACATTAAAACCTCGTCGTCCTCTATCCATCTAAACCTTCCCCATAAGCGATTTAAAAATTTCCACCCCATCCTCCGAACCAAGAACTTTCTCTGAAGCTCTCTCAGGATGAGGCATCATTCCTAAAATATTCCCTTCTCTATTAACTATCCCCGCTATATTCAAAATCGATCCGTTCGGATTCGCCTCCGGCAAAACTTCTCCGGCACTATCGCAGTACTGAAAAACTATCTGCTCGTTATCCTCCAGACTCTTAATAGTTCCTTCATCAGCATAGTAATTTCCACTATAATGAGCAATGGGCATTTTCAAAACCCTGCCCTTATCCAGCCCACGAGTGAATATTGAATCATTGTTTACCACACGAATATACACATCTTCACATCTGAATCTCATCCCGTTATTTGGAATTAACGCACCGGGTAAAAGTTCTGCTTCCAGCAAAATCTGAAAACCATTACATATCCCCATCACAGGATTACCTCGCTTCGCAAACCTCACTATCTCCCGCATAACAGGAGAAAACCTCGCAATTGCACCTGCCCTCAAATAGTCACCATACGAGAAGCCACCTGGCAAAATAACCGCATCATACCCCCGCAAATCAGAATCTGTGTGCCAGATAAAACTAACATCAACTTTAAGCACATCTTTGAAAACATAATAAGTATCATAATCGCAATTTGAACCTGGGAAAATTACAACTCCAACTCTCATCGATCTCCTTCAACAATTTCAAAACTATAGTTCTGTATAACCGGGTTTGCCAGTAATCTCTCACACGCATCTGTAGTCAATTCTTTTGCCTTATTTTTATCTACATCCCCAGCAAAAGTTATTTCAAAATATTTGCCGGTCTCAACTCCTTCTACCTTTTCAAACCCTAAAGACCTTAAAGCATCATAAATAGTCTTCCCTTCTGGGTCGAGAATGCCCGGCTTATACCTTACTATAATTCTTGCTTTAACCATTCTTCTCCCCTCTCTTCCTGACAAAAACAGAAAACCTCGGTTCCTCATATCCATTTATCCAATCAACCACTTGATACATGACAAACAACATAAAAAAAGGGAAAATAAAAACACTGGGAAAAGCCACCATCAGTAACAAAACCACTATCCACAAAGTAGACCTGAAAGAATAAAGAGCCCCTCTCCTGAAACTTATCAAGGGAAAAGCACTAAACCTTATCTTGCTCACCATCAGAAATGAGAAGGTAACAATAAGAGGCAATAATATTCTGGGATCACCATAATGACCTGAAAACCTGCGATTGAACATTAAAAAAGAAGAGATAAGAATTGCATTCACCGGTACAGGCATCCCGACGAAATACGGCTTGTGCCCCTTTTCCAACGTTATAACATTGAACCTTGCAAGCCTCAGAGAACCAAAGAGAAGTGGGAAAAAACTTATCATCGCCCCAATTATCCCAAGCTCGACCAGAAACACACTATAAACCAGCAAAGAAGGGGCAAGACAAAAAGAAACTATATCAGCAAGAGAGTCAAACTCTATCCCAAATCTGGATGACTTACCAAGTAATCTCGCAACCTTCCCATCAAAAGTATCAAAGACAGCCGCAAGAATTATAAGAGTAGCAGCCGCAATATAATTCCCTACTAAAATACGGGTAACAGCGAAAAACCCTGTAAATAGATTTAGTATGGTAAACAAACTGGGTATGAAACCTGTCTTAATTCTCAATCTATTTCTCCCACGATTGTTTCCCCTGCTTTTACCTTCTGACCTACTCCAACTCTTAGTTTCACCCTTGACGGCAAAATCAAATCAACACGAGAGCCAAACATTATCATACCAAACCTCTGCCCTCTAACCACCCTGTCACCTTTCCCAACATAACTTACAATACGTCTGGCAATAACTCCAGCAATTTGTTTCACAATAAGTTTTAACTCCCCGGATTCAATATAAATCGTGTTTGATTCATTTGTTTTTTCGACCCCACTACGATATGCCGGTCTGAATTGTCCTGGTCTATATTCGACATTCTCTACTACCCCCGAATAAGGGACCCTGTTCACGTGAACATTAAAAAGAGACATAAAAATCGATACCCTTACAGAATCTCCACAAAAACTACTCTTCAGACTTTCAACTGCCATCACCTTTCCATCTGCAGGAGAAACAATAATACCTTCTCCCTCAGGGATAATACGCTCTGGGTCCCTGAAAAAATAAATCAGAAAACCAAGTAGTATTAGAAAAAACCAGAACAAAGCAACGATTACTGTGGACCTGAAATAAACAGATAGTATCACCATCAGAAAGGAAACCAAAAAAACTGGAAAAATTACTTTCATACCATTTCTGGCTATTCTCATCAATCACATCCTCTATGTTCGATTAGCAAAAAACCTCTGATAAATACACTCTACCTTATCAAGAAGCCTCTTCTCATTAAAAATTTGTTCGAGCTCCCCAACTGTCAAGTATTTCTTCACCACTTCATCTCTTAAAAGAGCATCCCTAAAATTTACTCCTTCTTCCCATACCTTCATAGCATTAGTTTGTACTATTCTGTAAGCCTCCTCTCTGGTAAGCCCTTTATCAACAAGAGCCAGGAGCACGCCCTGCGAGAATACCAAACCTTTTGTAAGTTCCAAATTTTTCCTCATATTCTCTGGGTGAACCATTAAGCCTCTCAAAATTTTCGTAATGTCGTTCAGCATAAAATCAATAACAATACATGCATCAGGAAGTATCACTCTTTCAGCGGAAGAATGAGAAATATCCCTCTCATGCCAAAGAGCCACATTTTCCATTGCAGTTACACTATATCCTCTGAGCAACCTTGCAAGTCCACAAATCCTTTCTGACAACACAGGATTTCTTTTATGGGGCATCGCAGACGAACCTTTTTGCTTCTTACCAAATGGCTCTTCAACTTCCAGAACCTCTGTTCTCTGAAGATGTCTAATCTCAAAAGCTATTTTTTCCAACGTTGCACCTATCAAAGCAACTATAGAAACAAAAAATGCATATCTGTCACGTTGTAAAATTTGATTCGAAACTCTTGCCGGTTTCAAACCTAAGTTCTTGCATACTTCCGCTTCTATCTCAGGATCAATATAAAAATAAGTCCCAACTGCTCCGGAGATTTTCCCATACCTTATTTGCTCAACGGCCAATTCAAACCTCTGGAGATGCCTTTCAATCTCATCATGCCAAATTAGAAACTTTAACCCAAATGTAATTGGTTCAGCGTGGACGCCATGAGTCCTTCCCATCATTATGAGATTTTTATATTCAAGAGATTTCTGTTCTACTACCCTAAGAAGTTCAGCTAATCTTGCCTGAATTAACTTTGAAGCCTCTACCAGCCGCAGTGATAGAGCTGTGTCAAGAAGGTCAGAAGATGTCATTCCTTTATGGATAAACCTAGACGAGGGTCCTACATATTCTGCAACGTTCGTCAAAAATGCTATAACATCATGTCTTACATCTTTCTCTATCTCTTTTATTCTCTCAACATCAAAATTTGCTTTCTCCTCAATATTCCTCAAATCCTCTTCCGGGATCTCGCCCCTTCTACAGTAAGCTCTACAAACTTCAATCTCTACTTTTAACCAGGTTCTAAATTTGTTCTCTTCTGACCATATTCTCCCCATTTCGGGAAGAGTGTATCTTTCTATCATTTCCCCTCCTACTCTAGCACAAGCTCAAATTCTATTATCTTACCTTCCCGGATGCCTGTAAACTTAATCTTATCACCTTTTCTGTAGAAATTCTCCTGGATTTCTTCAATTATATCATACTTCGACCTTATCTTCCTATCATTAATCTTTATAAGAATGTCACCAACCTTCATGCCTGCTTTCTCTGCTGCGCTTCCCTTTTTAACATTTGTAACAATAACACCAGCAATCTCCGACAACCCAAGATACCTAGCGAGATACCTGTCAATGTTCTGAACTGTAAGCCCAGTCCTGAAAGTCCTATCTACCTTTCCATATCGTCTGAGCTCATCAACAACTACCTTAACTCTGTTTATCGGAATAGCGAACCCAATCCCAATTGAACCTTCACTCAGAGGACTTCCCGTAAAGATAAAAGTATTTATACCAATAACCTCTGCATTCACATTTACCAGCGGACCTCCGCTATTACCAGCATTAATCGAAGCGTCCGTCTGGATCATATCCTGATAAATTCTCCCGCTCTCCTGTCTCCCAAAATCAAGATCAATCCCGGAAATTATCCCAACAGTGGCAGTAGGTTTATTATTTATATTGAAAAGACCAAAAGGATTACCCAGCGCAACTACCCATTCACCAACTATAACCTCATCTGAATTACCAAACTTCGCATATTTGAAATTATTACCCTCAATCTTCAAAAGGGCTATATCCGTCAGATCATCAATCCCGGCTATTTTTGCCTCATACTCCTTACCATCCATCAGTGTAACAACTATCTTCTCTGCATTTTCAATAACATGGGCATTGGTAACCACATAGCCATCAGGACTTATTACCACCCCGGACCCCAAACTCTGCACTCTTCTTCTAATTATCTGCTCCGGGAAAAGAAAATTCAATATAGGATCATCAAAAAGAGGTCCCGTTACATATTCCTGTATCGCTATAACATTTATCCCTGCTACCGCAGGACCGACTATTTCTATCGCGCGAGTTATCGCATTCCTGCGAGAAACTTCCAGATCCCCAGCGTAAAAAATCTCTCCTACAAACAACAAAAGTAAAACAATAAAAAGTACTTTTTTTCTAAAACAGATGATATTCATTTTTCCACCTTCTTCCAATCCTCAAGAAACTTCTGAATCCCGATATCTGTTAACGGATGCTTAACCATCTTCTCCAGTACGGCAAAAGGAACAGTACATATATGAGCTCCTATATTTGCCGCCTCGACAATATGTAGAGGAGTACGAATACTGGCAACAATTATCTCCGTTTCAAATCCATAGTTATCATAAATCCTGACTATCTGCTCCACTAAATCCATGCCAAAATGATGGATATCATCAAGCCTTCCCACAAAAGGTGAAACGAAAGTCGTGCCTGCCTTGGCGGCAAGTAGAGCCTGGAGCGGAGAAAAAACCAGAGTAGTGTTGGTTTTAATCCCCTCTGCAGTCAGAATTTTAATGGCCTTCAGTCCTTCCAGCGTCATAGGTATCTTAATAACAATATTATCCGCAATCTTTGCCAGTTCCCTCGCTTCTTCGACCATTCTATCAGCATTAAGACTCACCACTTCAGCACTAACAGGGCCATCAACAATTCTGCAAATTTCCTTCAGAATATCTCTAAAATTACCTTTTTCCCGAGATAACAGCGTTGGATTTGTTGTAACACCATCAAGGATCCCCCATGACTGGGCAGTCCTGATCTGCTCCAGATTTGCCGTGTCAATAAATATCTTCATGCCTCTTCCCCCTCAATAAATAATCTCCTTCAAAAAAAGTCCTTTGGCGGGTGCCGTTAAAACTTGCACTTCATTGGTCTTATTTTCAAGAAGATTCTTAAAGTCCTCAACAGTATATCTACCTCTTGCTACCTCAATCATAGTTCCCACAAGCATCCTCACCATACTCTGCAAAAACCTATTGGCAGAAACGTGATACTCCAAAAACCTCTCTCCTTCTTTCCAGAACGATTCAAAAACAACACACTCTTTGCTCTTCGCTTTGCACGTTGATCTACAACACCTAACAAACTCCCTCTTACCCACTACCAGTTTACTGCACTCGTGAAGCTTCTCCGTATCAAGTTCATAAGGTGGACACCAAGAAAACAATCTATCAAACGGAGAATATCTTCTAGCAATTCTGTAAATATACTTCCTTCTCTTAGCAGAAAATCTGGCATGAAAGCTTTTATCAACCTCCTCACACCTTGTTACATAAATATCCTTCGGAGTATTTGCGTTGATAACTATTTTAATTGTTCCTGGGTCCAGCTCCGTCTCCATGTCAAAATGAGCCACCTGGCCAAGAGCATGAACACCGGCATCGGTCCTACCAGCACCGGTAATTCTTACTCTTCTTCCACCATTCAAAGGCAATAAAGCCCTCTCGATTAACTCCTGGATGGTTTCCCCCTTTTTTTGCTTCTGCCAACCAAAGTAATTTGTCCCATCATATTCAATCACGATTTTAAATCTTCTCAACATACCACAAAACACTCAGAATGATTGCCATTGCACAAAAGATCATATAGTCATATCTATTGAAAGCAAGCTTCCTGAAGCAACTTCTTCTCTTCCGGCCATATCCTCTCACTTTCATTGAACACGATAGCACATCAGCCTTCCTGAATACGGAAACCATAAGAGGTACCATTAGATTCTTCGTTTCCAGCACTTTTCCAAATAGAGAATTTTCGGACCCTACCCCAAAAAACGCCCTGCACCCATCCCTTATCTCCCTGTACTCCTTTTTCACAATAGGGAAAAACCTCAAGCCTATAATCACAGCAACAAAGATATCGTCAACCCACAAACCTATCCTGGAAAGTGGGCGGAGCAGAACAT
>QNCQ01000075.1 GCA_003645825.1 Fidelibacterota bacterium | reverse complement strand
TCTTAATCTCGCTAACCGAGCCAACTTTGAGTCCAGCAAATACATGAGGATGTCTCCGAACCAGCTTACTGGATATGGTTTCTATGGAATCTCCCAGAGTAAAATGCCCTTCCTCCTCCGCCAGGTCAGCTTGAAAAACCACATGGAGAAGAAGGTCTCCCAGCTCTTCCTTTAGTTTTCGCATATCATCTTCTTCAATCGCCTCGATAACCTCGTATAGTTCTTCAGTCATGTAGGGAACAAGGGATTTGTGAGTTTGTGCCCTGTCCCACTTACAACCCCCAGGTCCTCTTAGCTTTCTGACAATCTCAATCAGACGGGCAAATCTCTGTAAAACTTTTTCTTTATCCATCGTCTACCCCAGAAATAGTATGACGTTTTCTATAAAACCTCTTGAAATCCTGTTGCAATAGATAGAAATTCTGCAGCGCTTCCATCTGCTTTTTCCCCTGCGGTGTCTGGTCTTCATACCCAAAAAGATGTAGAATACTATGGACAAGCACTCTTACAAGTTCTCTGTCAAAAGATTCGTTATAATCCTTCGCATTTTCTTTTATCCTGTCTATGCTGATATAAATTTCTCCTTCTACAGGTTCGTTTTTCTGGTTGAAATTGAAACTTATCGTATCAGTCAACAGGTCTTCTCCAAAGTACTTTTTCTTAAGCTCGTTAAGTATTTTATCATCTGAGACTACAATTGTTATCTTTTTAACTCTTTTACACTCTTTACCTGCAAGAAAGTTTACAAGCCTTTCTATTGCGGGCCTTAAAAGAAATAATTTTGGATAGAGGTTTATTAGCTCTACGTAAGGCATTATTTTATCTACTCCCCCTTTTCCTTCAAAATTTCCTTCTGTCCAGGGTATTCTATTCTGATGTGATGCATACTTACGAGCAGGGGCATTATGCCAGTATTTTCTTTTATACTTCCCTTTATCATCTTGAGATCTTTCAGCGTAAGCGGACACTCATTTAATTGACCTGTTTCTATTCTTTCCCGAATAATTTGATCAACCATTTTCTCAATTGCTGAAATGTTTGGATTTTTCATCGATCTCACAGCGGCCTCTATGGAATCACAGATCATAACTATTCCCGTCTCCCGGGTTTTGGGTAGTTCTCCTTGGTACCTGAAATCATCCTCATTGACAGTATCCTCTTCCGGAGACGATTCGAGGGCTTTTTTGTAAAAAAACTCAATTCTCATAGTCCCATGGTGTGTGAGAATAAACTGCTTAATCTCTTCTGGAAGTTTATATTCCTCTGCCAGCTTAAGCCCTTCTTTTATGTGATTTCTTATGATCATAGCGCTCATCTTGGGCGAGAGCTTTTCGTGTTTATTTTCACCAAGCTTTGTGTTTTCAACAAAGTATTCTGGTTTGGTCACCTTGCCTATATCATGATAATAAGCACCCACTCTTGCCAGTAGGGGATTGGCTCCAATGGCATCGGCAGCAGCTTCGGCAAGATTGCCAACTATCACGCTATGAGTAAAAGTTCCCGGAGCGTGCTTCGAGAGGAGTTTTAACACTGGGTTGTCAAAACTTGCATATTCCAGAAGGGTCAGCTCTGTAGTCATTCCAAAGACTATCTCTATTAGACCTATTATTCCATAAGCAAGAAATGGGGTAATAACACTATTTAGAGACCCATATAGCAGATGATTCAATAATTTACAGGTATCTACTACTTTTGTGCTTTCTGTTATGACAATACCCAGTATATATGCTAAACCGATAAATATTATTGATTGAAAGACTTGGCTTCTCTTCCTCAACCTCCGTACGGAGAAGATAGCCATAATGCTCGCCATAATAGAGGTAATCATGAAGTTTATATCCGCACCTGTTTCAAATGTCAGGATGAACGTTAAGGAGACCATTCCTGAAAAAGCTAACCTTCCGTCAAATAATATAGTAAGCAGAAGCGCAGCAAGTGTAACTGGAATAGCATACAGCGAGATTTTTAACTGATATGCAAAAAGATAAGCCACAACTACATTAATAACGAATATCAGACTGATAAGAAGCTGATGCTTGAAATTCTTTATAATCTCAGATTTGTAAATGAACACAAAAGAAAGGAACACAAGATAAGAAAGCAAAACAATAGCTATCTGAACCAGAAAAGTCATAGGGTCACCTATCACCGGCAGCTCTTTACGAATACTTCCCTTTAGATTTGTCCGTCTTGCTTTTTCTATCGCCAGAGATTCCAGTTTTCTATAAATATCCGGAGTTACACGTGTGTTTGCATCAACTATCTTTTCGTCTTTTAGAACAATTCCCTTGCTTATAGGTACCTTTTTTATAGCCTCCTCCTGTCTGGCCTCAGTTATTTCCTTCTGGTAGATAAGATTCGGCTTTATAAATTTTACAAGTATATCATAAAGGTACCCTGTAACTTCTGAATTCTGTTCAGGAAAGCTTTCCTGTATCTTGAGTTTCAGCTTTGTCCAGACTTCATCCAGGGCAAATACATTCTCTTTCGATACCTCAATCTCCTCCCCGTTATCTATAATGGAAATATTTTCGGAAATTACTCTTTCACGCGGCACATCAATTATATAGCTGTTATAGGCACTTTCAAGCAACTTTCTTGATTTTTTGTACACATAATCGAAATAGTTTGGTGCAGTATTTTTCACTCTGATCAGGTACTTAATATATGACATCGAAGTATCAACAGCGTATTTACTCTGGAGGTATTTTAACAACCCGTCCACTTCAAGAGAATCCGAGTAAACCAAGCTTTTTATTTTATCTATATTCTTGGAAAACCGCGATTTGTTGTAGAGCTGCTTCGACTTCTGAAATTTGCCAAGTGCTTTTACCAAACTCTCTATCGTATAAAAGAGGGTGTCGTAATCAAGAACTGACGCCTCAGAGATTTCCCTTTCTCTTTTAAACACAAAATTCACCTGGGCACGAGCTTTTGCTCTATCTCTTTCAAGCTCCTCTTTACTTTTCAAAATAGGAAAGTCAAAGGGTGCTATTATGGTTTCCCGAGCAATATCATTCACCTTGTAATTATAGACATTGTACCTGTTCTTTGGGAAAAAAAGCGCAATGACCAGGATCGTGATAGCAATAGTCAGAGTTATCTTTAAATTACCTTTTCTAAACAGAGGAAAATTTATTTCTTGGAGCTCTTTGATGAATTGTAGTTCGAACGACATACTACCACCTGATGGCTGCTGATGCCCAGGTAAACCCTGAACCAAACGCAGCAAGAATCACATTGCTGCCTTTCTTAATTTTTCCTTCCTTCAATGCATCGTAAAGGGCGAGCGGTATGGATGCAGCAGTAGTATTTCCGTATTTGTGAATATTAGAATAAACCTTGTCCAAACCAACGCCAAGCTTTTTTGCAAGTGCTTCTATTATTCTTATGTTCGCCTGGTGGGGCACAACAAGATCAACATCCTCTATCGTCCAGTTTTGGGCTCTCATAGCCGTATAGACCACCTTCGGAAATATTGTGACAGCATGTTTAAAGACCTGCCGGCCATTCATCTTAGGATAATGTTTTCCCTGATCAATCATCTCCTTCGAAATACGAGGACTTTTGTAACCTATTGGAGCCTCACACCATAATTCCTTGGCGTATCTCCCATCACCTCCAAGGTGAGTTGACAGAATCTCACTAGAATCATCCGATCTCGAGACCACAACAGCTCCTGCGCCATCCCCAAATAGAACAGCTACATCCCGCCCTTCTGTTGTAAGATTGAGCCCTACGGATTGTACCTCTACACCAACGAGAAGTATATTTTTATACCTCCCGGTTCTAATATATTGATCAGCTATTGACAAGCCGTACACAAATCCAGAACACTGCACCCTGATATCAAGAGTAGGAACACCTGGTAGCTCAAGAAGAGTCTGTAGGAAGCTACTTGTCCCAGGCATGGGGTGCTCAGGAGTTATCGTGGCCACAATTATAAAATCAATATCTTTTTTCTCTACTCCCGCATCCCCTATCGCTTCCAGACAGGCAGGAAAGGCAAGCTCTGCAGCACCGGTTGGTTGAGTTACCCATCTTCTTTCTCTTATACCTGTTCTTTCCACTATCCATTCGTTGCTCGTATCCATCATTTTCTCAAGATCATAGTTCGTCACAACATTTTCAGGCACGTTTGCCCCTATTCCTGCAATCCTGCTTCGGTACATACACCCTCCTTATATTTCTATCCAGTTCTGTCGTACTCTATATCCTTAACGTTTAATTGAATTTCTGTCAACCCATTATAGCTGTTCTCTTCAATAACAAAGGCCATATTTAGAGGCTTACCACTTATTAACAATTCAAACTGTTCCACCATTCTCCATCCTACAGCACTTATTACGGTCCTACCCTGGCTTACCTTAAATATAAGGTGATTTTCATTAATCACTCGAGGCTGTCCCGAAACAGAAAGCCCCCTTGCGATGAACAATGGTCGCATATTACCGGGACCATAAGGTGCCATTCGATTCAAAAACTCCATAAGCTCCTGATTAATTTCGGCAAACGATATCTCAGAGTCAATTTCTATAAACGGTACAAGTGCTTCGTTTTGAATCTCAAGATCAGCAATCTTTTTAAGCTTATCCACAAGAAGAGGAAACTTTTCCTGCCTTATTACCAGCCCTGCTGCCATTTTATGACCACCAAATCTTTCCAGAAGTTCGGAACACTTCAAAAATGCCTGATAAATATCAAAGCCGTCGATACTTCTTGCAGATCCTTTCCCTACTTTATCCTGGAAAGAAACAAGAACGACAGGTCTATTATACCCTTCTTTTATTTTAGAAGCTACTATACCTATAACCCCAGGGTGCCAGTTCTCGCTGCCAAGAACAATGATTTTATCTCTTTCAAGGTCATGGGTCGCATTCAGCTGAAGAATGGCATCGTCTATAGTTTTTCTCTCTATATTTTGCCTTCTACGATTTTCCTCTTCAAGTACTTTCGCTATCTTTGAAGCTTCAGCAGGATCATCCGTAATGAGCAGATTTACAGCCCTGGATGCATCCCCTATTCTCCCTGCGGCGTTAAGTCTTGGAGCAAGTCCAAAAACAATATTGACAACCTCTATACTGGTATTGGTCAACCCAGACACCTCGATTAGCGCCTTCAAACCAGGTTTGGTAGTGTTATTTAGAATTTTAAGCCCCTCCGAAAGAAGTATTCGATTCTCACCAAGCACAGTAACAAGATCAGCTGCAATTCCTATAGCCACAAGGTCAAGATGCCTATTTACCAGATTATACGGAATATTCCTATAAGAACAAAGAGCATAAAGCAATTTAAAAGCTACACCTGCCCCACATAACTCCTTGAAAGGATAAGAATCATCTTTCCTCTTAGGATCAACTACAGCATAGGCCGAAGGTAAGGTGTCACCAGGTTCGTGGTGGTCAGTAACAATAATATCCATCCCAAGGCTTTTAGCAAACTCCACTTCCCTGAAGGCATTTATCCCACAATCACAGGTTATCACAAGGTTAACTCCCTTATCCCTGGCTTTTTCTAACCCTTTCTCAGAGAGCCCATATCCCTCTCTATCTCTATCCGGAATGTAGAAATCCACGTTAGAACCAATGCTTCTAAAAAACCTGTACAACAAGGCCGTAGCAGTTACTCCATCCACGTCATAATCACCGAAAATCAATATCTTTTCGGAATTATCTATTGCTCTTGAAACCCTACAAACTGCTTTCCCTATATCTTTCATAAGGAAAGGATCGAATAAATAATCGAGAGATGGATACAAAAACTTTTCTATATCTTCGGAGGAGACTATTCCTCTGTTTGCAAGTATCCTAGCTACAAGTGAAGGAAGATGAAACCTCTCCCTTACAACCTCGGGAATCGGTTGGCTGTGTTGTTTCAGTTTCCATCTATATAACATAACACAAAAGAGTACTATCTGAAGCTGGTCTGTAAGCCGAATTCTGTATCCCGCCTACAGCGGGACGGTAGCCATTTATCTATCCTCGGCCTTACGACCGGGATTAAGCGACCTACCCGGGAATCAAACGGGACGGGCAATCCCTCTTCCCTACTTGGTCTTGCTCCGGGTGGGGTTTGCCCTGCTCCCAACGTCGCCGTTGGGACGGTGCGCTCTTACTCTCTCGCCAACGGCGAGATATCCCACTTAATTGTGGGACGCACCATTTCACCCTTACCCCTAATAGGGGCGGTATAGTTTCTGTGGCACTTTCCACGCCTTACGGCGTCCCCGCGTTACGGGGCACCCTGCCCTGCGGAGTTCGGACTTTCCTCCCCAGTCAAAGAACAAAAAAGGCTGGAGCGGCTACCCGACCAGCTTCAGATAAATTCTTCATCTTCGTGATATTCGTCCTTCAAAACAACACTTTCTTTATCATCCCAGTAAATCAATCTCCCACATGATTCACATCTAAAAATTTTATTCCCTGCCTTTATCTCTATGAACTTCTGTGGAGGCACTATTTTATGACAACCCCCACACGATACCTCCATTTCTATTTGTTCAACTATGTTTCCATTTTTATCTCTTATAACCTCAAAAACCTGATGCACCGGAACAACTGCTAAACCACCACGCGCCTTCGCTATCCTTTCATACTCCCTGAGATATCTCAACGGCACTTTTTTTACCAGTTCATCTCGTTCTTCTTTTAAACGGATTTCTTCCTCTTTGGTTTTCTCATTGGTGCTTTTTAGTTCCTTTTCTTTGTCTTCAAGTGCCTTCATTTTATCAGTAAGAAGCATCTCCCTTTCTTTTATGCTCTCTTTTAGTTTTTCCAGTTCTTCGCTTAATTCAAGAATCTCATATTCAGCTTTACTAATTTCCTGTTTCATGTG
This sequence comes from Fidelibacterota bacterium, assembly GCA_003645825.1. GTDB lineage: Bacteria > Fidelibacterota > UBA2242 > UBA2242 > B5-G15 > B5-G15. Next base: position 679 of record QNCQ01000075.1, on the reverse strand, counting down.
ATCAATCTCTGCCGTCAGAGCATCATATTCTTTGTTAGAAGTCACAAGATAAAGCTGATCCTGATATTTCTCCAGCTTCAATTTGTCATCTTCTATTTTACCCTCGAGATCTTTTATGCTCAGCGTTATTTCCTTTTGCCTGTCCTTCTCCTTTTCTAAGGTAGCGCTGATTTCCTCGACCTCCTGCTTTAGATTTTCGACCAGCTGAGGCAAATCTCCCTTTAACCCTGTGATCTTCATCAGCTGATTATCAATCTTTTGTAACTTCACCAAGTCTTCCAACTCCTTTAACATCTCACCTCCCATTCTTTATATACAAAAATTGCACCTTCGAGGTGCATTTCTGTCTCTAATATGTTTAATAGGGATTCTTTAGTAATTTTCAATTTACCACACATATCGTGGGCGATACTGGATTTGAACCAGTGACCTTCCCGATGTGAACGGGACGCTCTAACCAGCTGAGCTAATCGCCCATTACCTTATTCCTCATAGGTTATACAAAGCAAGAAAATTTACTTATTGCTGCGAAGTAAATCAACATGAATTGTTCGAAAGGCAATGCGATAGAATTCTGTTGAAATTAGCAAGCATAGATAAAGGTACCCCTGTTTAGTTTTATTTTATGGTTTGGTTTTGCAAAAACTTCTCTATACGCTTTCACTCCTTTGAGGAATAG